>CAZVAD010000019.1:0-27167 GCA_964624645.1 uncultured Mariniphaga sp. | reverse complement strand
CTTGATAATGTGGATGATCCGCTGGCACGTGAATATATCAATGCAGCAGGTGCAACAGAGTTGATAAAATATACTGATTTTTGGCATAATAATGATTGGCCTGGCTATTTGGGAATAAATCTCACATATAAAGTAAATTTGGAGTCGAAACCCTGTCCGGCTTATGACAAAAAATATTGGTAATGAAATCGCTTAAGGAGAAGCTAAATAGAGAAAAAATACCGCGGCATGTGGCCATCATAATGGATGGAAACGGCCGGTGGGCGGCTAAACATGGCGTTGAGCGGATATTCGGACACGAGCATGGTGTCGGCGCAGTTCGTTCAGCCGTTGAAGGCGCCGGTGAAATTGGTATTGAATTTCTGACGCTTTATGCTTTTTCAACCGAAAACTGGGAACGCCCAAAAAGCGAAGTTGACGCGTTGATGCGCCTGCTTGTGCAGTCCATTGAGAATGAATCGGAAGACCTGAACAGGCAAAATGTGAGACTGAGCGCTATCGGCGATTTGAAAAAATTGCCCGGTGATGTCAACGAAAAATTAAATGAATGTATTGGTTCTCTGAATAATAATACCGGATTAAATCTCATTCTTGCGTTGAGCTACAGTTCAAAATGGGAAATTACCGAGGCTGTGCGAAACATTGCAAAAGATGTTAAAAGTGGCAAGATTCAACCTGAAAGTATTGATGATAAGATGATTGAAGCTTATTTGTCCACAGTCCATCTGCCCGAACCGGAATTATTGATCAGAACAAGCGGCGAGTTTAGGATCAGCAATTTCCTGCTTTGGCAGATTGCGTATGCGGAATTGTATTTTACCGATATACTCTGGCCCGATTTTACAAAAGAGAATTTGTTTGAGGCTGTTTATGATTTTCAGAACAGGGAGAGAAGATTTGGGAAAATCAGCGAACAGTTATTTAGTTAATTTATTATGGACAGAATGCGAAAGCTATTGATAGTTTTTTTATTTTCTACAGTTGTATTTATACCGCCGGCAATCGGGCAGTTCACCGATGACGACAATTTTTCGATTTATTACTCCAGTCCGCGAAAATATACCATTAAAGATATTCAGATATCCGGAATCCGTTATCTCGACCAGAATGTGCTTCTGCAGTTGTCGGGGTTGTCTGTCGGGCAGATTATCGATGTTCCCGGAGAGGCGATTACCAATGCCATAAAAAAGCTATGGCAGCAGGGGCTGTTTTCTGATGTGAAAATTACTGCTGACAAGGTTGAGGGCGATGATATCTGGCTGGATATTTACTTGCAGGAGCGGCCCCGCCTTGCCGATGTGAACTTTTTCGGGGCGAGCAAATCGGAGCAGGATGATATCAATGAAAAAGTGCTGTTGCTGAAAGGCAGCCAGATTACCGATAACCAGATTATCAATGCTGAGCGGACAATCAAAAATATTTTTCTTGCCAAAGGCTTTCTGAATACCGAAGTCAATATTGTGCAGCGCGACGATACCACCCAAAACAACAGTGTGATACTTGATATTCATGTGGACAAAAAGGAAAAAGTCAAAGTGAATGATGTCATCATTCACGGCAATGAGCAGGTGGGCACCCGGGTTTTGGAGCGGGCAATGAAAAAAACCAATGCCAAAAAGCTTCGCAATTTTTTCCGCACCAAGAAGTTCCTTGAAGACGAATACACAAACGATAAGGCCAAGCTCATCGACAAATTCAATGAGAAAGGTTTCCGCGATGCAATTATTCTCAACGACACCTTATATCAGGTTGAAGTGGGGAAAAAGAAAAAACCACGGGTGAACGTTGAAGTGTGGGTTGACGAAGGGGACAAGTATTATTTCGGGGACATCAAATGGGTTGGAAATACAGTATATCCGGGAGAATACCTCAGTAACTATCTGGGAATCGGGAAAGGGGATATCTTCAACCAGAAGGTGCTTGAAAAGCGGTTGTTTGACAACGATCAGGGGTTAAACAACCTTTACCTCGATCAGGGGTACCTGTTTTTTGATTTGCAGCCCATTGAGGTGAATGTGGAGAACGATACAATCAATTATGAAATGCGCATTCGCGAAGGCAAACAGGCCACGGTTGACAAAGTGATTATTTCGGGGAACACCAAAACCCACGAACATGTTGCCCGGCGTGAAATTCGCACATATCCCGGCGATTTGTTCAGCAAAACACAAATCATCCGTTCCGTGAGGGAACTTGCCCAGCTCGGGCATTTTGACCCGGAGGCAATCAATCCCGATATTCGCCCGAAACAGGAAGACGGAACGGTGGACATTGAATATCAGCTGGAAGAAAAGGCAAACGACCAGATTGAGCTTTCCGGCGGATGGGGCGCCCGCATGTTTGTCGGTTCGGTAGGGTTGAAGTTTGCTAACTTCTCAGTGAGAAACATCCTGAACAAGGAGGCCTGGAGGCCGCTGCCCACCGGCGACGGACAAACCCTCAGCCTGCGCTATCAGACCAGCGGAAGATACTACCGGACGGTGAGCCTGTCGTTTATTGAGCCCTGGTTAGGAGGAAAAAAACCCAACTCTTTTTCTTTGAGTTTATCCCATTCAAGAATCAACTTCAGCGCAAACAAATATTACCAGGATTACAGCTATTATAACAATCCGTACTATGGAGGTATGGGCGGCTATCCCTATTATGGCGGCTACGGCATGGGTGGTTACGGCATGGGCGGATATGGCATGGGTGGTTATGGTATGGGCGGCTACGGCAGCAGTTATTACGATCCTTACGGCTATGGCGGAATGTATGGCGGGTATCCTCAGGTTTCCTACAATTACGATTCGGAAGGCACAAACAGCGAAAATGATCAGATATGGGAAACTACCGCTCTGGCCATGGGATACGGCTACAGGCTCTCTTTTCCGGACGACTATTTTACGGTATATCACGAGCTCTCTTTCGAGCACTATTTGCTGCGAAACATGGGGCAGACTTTCTATTTTCTTATGGATGAACACGGACAGGTTAACGGAACGTTTAACAACTTAAGTGTAAAAACGGCTTTCAGCAGGAACTCGGTGGACAATCCGTTATACTCACGGCGGGGCTCCCAGTTCAGCCTGACGCTAAAAGCCACACCGCCCTATTCATTGTTTACGGGGAAAGACTACGGTTCGCCCGATGTTACCAATGAAGAAAGATACAAATTTATTGAATATCATAAATGGATGTTCAAAGGACAGGTTTACAATCCGCTGACAACCAACACGAATCTGGTGCTGCGCACAGCAGCCGAACTTGGATTTCTGGGACATTATGACCCGAATCGCCTCTCGCCGTTTGAGGGCTTCATTGTGGGAGGTTCCGGAATGTCGGGTTACAACTATTATGGCGCAGACTACATTTCGATGAGGGGATATAAGGATTTCAGCCTCAGTCCCTCATACGGTTCAAAAATGTATTCCAAATTCACCATGGAGCTGAGGTATCCGGTTACGCTAAAACCGAGCGCCACCATTTATGCACTCACTTTTCTGGAAGCCGGAAATGCAAATATGAGCTTTCAAAGCTACAATCCATTTAAATTATACCGCTCTGCCGGCGTGGGTGTGCGTATATTCCTGCCCATGTTTGGCCTGATGGGAATTGACTGGGGTTACGGATTTGATGAAGTGCCCAATGCCGCAGCGCATAAAAGCAATTTCCATTTTGTTATGGGCCAGCAATTCTGATAATTATACATTTGGCATAAAATATGATATCAGGGACAACAACATTAACGAAAAATTTTTAGCCATGAAGAAATTAATATTGACACTTGCAGTAATTTTCACGTTCAGTGGAATAACCTTTGCCCAAAAATATGGATTTATTGACTCCGGGTATATTCTTGAAAATATCCCCTCATTCAGGGCGGCGCAGGATCAGTTGAATCAGCTTTCTGCACAATACCAGAAAGAATTGGAATCCATGCACACCGAAATTGAGAAAATGTATCAGGATTATCAGGCGGAGAGTGTTTTGCTATCGGAAGACATGAAGCGCAAACGCGAAGATGTGATCATCACAAAGGAAAAAGATTACAAGCAGTTGCAGCGTAAGTATTTCGGGCCGGAAGGTGATTTGTACCAGAGGCGCCAGAGCCTGATTAAACCCATTCAGGATGATGTCTTCACTGCTGTTCAGGAAATAGCCAATGAAGGAAGTTACGCTGTTATATTTGACAAAGCCGACGGCACTACCCTGTTTTATACCAACCCAAGGTATGATCTGAGCGATCAGGTGCTTCAAAAACTCGGATATAAATAACTAATAATTATATTTGTGACCAAAAATTTAATACTACATTGATTATGAGAAATTTAATGAGACTATCTACACTGTTTCTGTTTACAGTTTTTGCGCTGTCTTCATCTGCACAGAACCTGAAATTCGGGCATATTGACCTTCAGGCGTTGGTTCAGCTTATGCCTGAAAGAACTGCCGCTGAAGAAGAATTTGGTAAATTTCAGGGTGAAATTGAAGATGTGTTCGGAGAGATGCAGCAGAACTATCAACAGAAACTGACGGAGCTTGAGGGATTAGGCGAAGAAGCATCAGAAGTGCGGAGAAATGCAAAAATTGCAGAACTTCAGGAACTTCAGCAGCGCATTCAGAATTACCAGATGTCTGCACAGCAGCAGCTTCAGCAAAAACAGGCTGAATTGCTGACACCGGTTTTTGATAAAGCCGAAGCCGCCATAGAAGAAGTTGCTAAAGAGCAGGGTTTGATTTATGTTTTTGACGTTGGCCCTCAGGTGGTGCTTTACAAGTCGAACCAGAGTATTGATATTCTGCCGATGGTAAAACAAAAGCTTGGAATCAAATAATATTATTCCTTCCGGAAGAAAAGCCGTCTGTTTTGAATCAGATGGCTTTTTTTATGCTCTTTTTGTTGGTTGAAACAGGAATTCAAGCTATAATTGCGAATCATTCAAACTCGGATTTATGGAAACAACAAATTCAGTAAAAGACTCCCAAAAGATTGAGATCCCTTCAAACACGATGTTGTTTGAAATTGCCTGGGAGGTTTGCAATCAGGTGGGCGGTATTTATACGGTGATCCGTTCCAAAGTGCCTTCGGTCATTGAAAAATGGGGGAAGGAAAATTATTTTTTAATCGGTCCTTATTTTGAAGATCAGGCAGCTGCGCATTTTGACCCGGCAACCGATTTTTCTACTCCGGTGGGGAAAGCGGTGCTGAAAATGCAGGAAAGGGGTTTTGATGTTCACTACGGACAGTGGACGGTTTCCGGCCGGCCTTATGTGGTGCTTTTCAATCCCTATTCGGTTTTTGACAAGCTGGGGGAAATCAAGCACTATGCCTGGCAGGATTATCACATTTCCCTTCCGGGGCAGGATGAATTGCTTGACAAGGTGGCTGCATTCAGTTTTCAGGTAAAGGAATTTTTGAAATTTTTGTGCTCAACGGATGTCTGTTCAAGCAGGGTGATTGCACATTTTCACGAGTGGATGTCCGGGTTGGCTATCCCGGGAATCCGCAAGGAAAACCTGAATATAAAAACTGTTTTTACCACGCATGCCACCATCCTTGGGCGTTATCTGGCGATGAACGACTCCATGTTTTACGATCATCTGCCTTTTTACAACTGGGAAAAGGAGGCGGTAAATTTAAATATCAAACCCATTGTGGAAATTGAGCGCGCAGCGGCGCATGGCTCCCACCTGTTTACAACTGTCAGTGAGCTGACGGGCCGGGAATGCACTCATCTTCTGGGAAGACCGCCTGATATGATTCTCCCGAACGGACTGAATATCCAGCGGTTTGAGGTGATGCACCAGGTGCAGAACCAACATCTTGCCTACAAGGAGGAGATCCATGAATTTGTTATGGGGCATTTTTTTCAGAGTTATTCCTTTGACCTGGAAAATACCTTGTATTTTTTCACTTCGGGGCGGTATGAATATCAGAACAAGGGCTTTGACCTGACCCTTGAAGCGCTGGCGAGGCTTAACTGGCGGATGAAACAGGCGAACTCCGAAATGACGGTAATTGCCTTTTTTATTACCAAAAAGCCGTTTTATACTTTTAATCCCACAGTGCTGCATTCCAAGGCAATGATTGATGATATTCATAAAGTCTGTGATGAAATCAAGGAGCAGGTTGGCCGGAGATTGTATGCAGAAATCACTTCAAACAACAAAGCCTATACGTTTCCCGATTTGAGCGGTATGGTGGATGATTATCTGAAACTGAAACTCCGGCGAAATGTGCAGACCTGGAAGTCCAACCAGTTGCCTAAGATTGTAACCCACACTTTGGTGGATGACGCAAGTGATGAAATATTGAATTTTTTACGTACGGCCAACCTGGTGAACCAACGAGAAGATAAAGTGAAAGTGGTTTACCATCCGGATTTCATCTCCACTTCCAATCCTCTGTTTAAAATGGATTACAATCAGTTTGTCCGGGGCTGCCATTTAGGGGTTTTTCCCAGTATGTATGAACCGTGGGGATATACTCCACTGGAATGCCTTGCCAGCGGTGTACCTTCCATCACCAGCAATCTGGCAGGTTTTGGCGACTATGTCAGCCGGCATATTCTCGATAATGAAAATTTGGGAATGTATATCATTGACCGGAAACACAAGGATTTCAACCGGACAGCCGATGAACTTGCTGACATTATGATGCGTTTCGTTAAGATGAGCCGCCGCGAGCGGATTGGGCTCCGGTACCGGAGCGAGGAGGCTTCCCTCCATTTCGACTGGTCGAACCTTGGCAGGTATTACGATATTGCGTACAACATGGCGGTTGAACGCTAAAAAAAGGAGACGCTGAAAGATTATGCAAAATTTTCCCATTGGTGTTTTTGATTCTGGCTATGGCGGATTAACCGTTTTAAAGCAGTTGGTGAAAAACCTTCCCCGGTATGATTTTCTCTATCTGGGCGACAATGCGCGCACTCCCTACGGTACCCGCTCGTTTGGCGTTGTATATGAATATACGCTGCAAGCGGTAAAGTACCTGTTCAGCCAGCATTGCCCGCTGATTATCATTGCCTGCAACACTGCATCGGCAAAAGCGCTTCGGAATATCCAGCAGCTTGATTTGCCGGTGATTGCCTCTGATCGTAGGGTGTTGGGCGTCATCCGGCCAAGTGTTGAAAAAGTGGCGGAGATTACCCGAAACGGACATGTCGGAGTGCTTGGCACTCCGGGAACTGTCCAGTCGGACACCTATCCCATTGAGTTGGAAAAATGGGCCGGGGGAAAAGTAGAGTCTGTTGTGCAGGAGGCTTGCCCGCTGTGGGTGCCTCTTGTGGAAAACAATGAAATTGACTCGGAAGGCGCCGCGTATTTTGTCCGGAAAAACATTGAAAACATTCTTCGGAAAGATGAAAATCTGGATACACTGATTTTGGGGTGCACCCATTATCCGTTATTAATCAATCAAATTCGGAAGTTCGTGCCTGAAGGAATCAAAATTCTTGATCAGGGACAGATTGTTGCTGAAAAGTTACAGGATTATCTCTACCGCCATCCGGAGATTGACTCAAAATTGTCAAAAAATGGCAGAATCAGGTTTCAAACTACTGAAACTACTGAAAACTTCAACGGGA
The DNA here is from genome assembly GCA_964624645.1 of uncultured Mariniphaga sp. Lineage (GTDB taxonomy): Bacteria > Bacteroidota > Bacteroidia > Bacteroidales > Prolixibacteraceae > Mariniphaga. The sequence goes on along the minus strand of CAZVAD010000019.1, from coordinate 19,596 downwards.
AGGCAGCATTGTTCATGGGTCGGACGGTGGAAGCCGAAACCATCCGGTTCTGATTTTTTGCAATATTTTATGACACCAGCTCCCTGATCACTTTTTTCATCTCTTCATACTGCTCTTCAATGCTGGTCAGCAGTTTGTACTGTGCGTGTGTGCGCACCAGATTGTGATCCTCCGATTTTGTTTTGTAGTAATTATCGCCGTCAATATAATCCATCAGGAAGCGAAGCACCTGTTCGTAGGTAATGTATTTTGCGGAAAATGGGAGGTATTCAATCTCTTTTTCCGTCAGGAAAGAGGCGGCTTCTTCGAGGTAACCTTTTGCAAATGCTGTGAAAATCTCCATGCTCATGGAAACATTGTCGAGATTGGTGTCGTCTTCCTTCCCGGTATTTGTATAGTATCGGATTGCATCTCCGAAATCGTTCAGAACGGTGCTGCTCAGCACCGTGTCTAAGTCGATGACACACAGCACCTCACCTTTTTTGTCAAAAAGGATATTGTTGATTTTTGTGTCGTTATGGCTCACCCGTGTTGGAATTTCTCCGTTTTCCACAAGTTTCCAGAAGTCCATCATCTCTTTGCGGCGGCTTTCCACCCATTCAATTTCCTTAGCCACCTGTGCTTTTCTTCCCACTGGATCCTTTGCCAGCACGGCATCCCATTGCTCATAGCGGATACGGATATTATGAAAACCCGGTAAGATGTCGGTGAGCGGCTCTTTCAGGTCAGAGACCAATGTCTGAAATTTCCCGATGCCTTTCCCGCCGGAATAGGCAAGCTCGGGCGTTTCCGCAGCTTCGTAGGCAATGGTGTCATCAATGAAAAGGCTCACTGCCCAGTATTCCTCTTCGTCGTCGAGGTAGTATAACTTTCCGTCGTTGGCCGGAATGATGGTCATCGCCTCGCGCATCGGATCGCCACCGGCTTTTTCCACTTTTGCCTTGATATGGGTGCAAACTTTTTGAATGTTGTCCATCATCGCCGGAATCGGCGAAAAAATCCTTTTGTTTTTTCGCTGCAAAATGTAATCCGGCGAATCTCCTTCGGTTTTTATGATGAAAGTATCGTTGATAAATCCTTCACCGAGCACATAAACTTCACTGACTTTTCCGTCGAGTTGGAATTGTCCTGTAATCTCTTTCAAGTCATAACTCATGGTAATATTGTTTTAAAATAGTTTTTCAGGATAAACTCCTGCTTCAATTAATTTATTTATTTTTTCAATCACGTGGGGCGTGTCCTCTTTGTAAGTAACTCCAAACCAGGGTGAATCGGCTTTCAGTACTTTTACCGAGGCCTCCTTGTTGCCGATTAACCCGGCAACCACTGTGGGGATATACAGTTCCTTTTTCAGTTCGTGCATGTATTGGCGCAGAAAATCACTGAAATGTTTTTCCAATAATGGAAAAATTTCCGGTTTGAAACCCCAGATATTCATTGAAACGCTCTCTTCGCCGGTCAGTATGGTTTCGCTGCCATCAGACTCAATGGAAATTACTTTTCCGTCCTTTCCCAGGATTTTGATGGTTTCAGTAATGCCGTCCAGCAATCCGTTTTCATCCACACTGCACACTCCACGCGAGACCGAACCGTAATCAGACAATGTGTTGGAGAGTTTATACCCGACCATCGAATACTCGTTTGGGGCAGTGGATTGCTTCAGAAATTCAGCCATCACCCGGATAGCATCGTGCCCGTAAAAATCATCTGCATTCAGTGCGCAAAAGGGCTCATGGATAATGTCTTTTGCAACCAGAACTGCATGGGCAGTGCCCCAGGGTTTTTTGCGCTCTTTGGGCAATGTGAAACTTTCGGGCAGATCGTCCAGCTCCTGAAACACATAATCCACTTTGATTTTCCCTTTCAGCTTGGGGTCAAAAAGTGCTTTGAACTCTTCGGAAAAACTTTCACGAATGACGAAAACGATTTTGCCAAAACCTGCCCGGATTGCATCATAAATCGAATAGTCAATTAAAGTTTCCCCGTTGGGACCAAGGGGCTCAATCTGTTTAAGCCCGCCGAACCGGCTGCCCATGCCCGCTGCAAGGATAAGAAAAGTTGGTTTCATATTGTTTTTGATTTTGGTGTTGGAACTATTTGTGATTTCAATACGAAAAAACAAAATCTTTTTGAGAATCAGAAATTCTTTGCCGAAAAGTTTTTAATTTTTTTAAAAAGAATTTTGAACCCTAAGAAACTCCACTTCAAAAATTGCGATTGGCAGCTTATTCCTTGTACCAACTTGCGTAAGTTCCGTATGATCCGGCAATCCGGTTGATTTCATTTTCCAGAAGTTCGGGACTGATCTCTTTAATTTTTCTTGCAGGAATTCCGGCATAAACACTTCCGCTTTCAACAACGGTTCCCTTGGTTACGACCGAACCGGCGGCAACTATGGAATTACTTTCCACCACTGCGTCATCCAGAATGACGGCATTCATCCCGATCATCACATGGTCATGCAAGGTGCAGCCATGCACAATGGCTCCGTGGGCAATGGTTACATTGTTCCCGATATTGGTGGGGGATTTTTGATAAGTGGCATGGATTACGGCATTATCCTGAATGTTGGTGTTATCCCCGATTTTGATATAGTGCACGTCTCCGCGCAGAACCGCATTGAACCACACGCTGCAATTATCTCCCAAAACTACATCGCCGATGAGGGTTGCAGTTTCTGCCAGAAAACAGTTTTTTCCAATAACCGGAGTTTTGCCTTTAAGTGTTTTTACAAGCGCCATGATGGATTGAAAAATAAATTATTTCCAAAGATATTAATTCCCTTAAATGTTTGAATTGTCATTGTCAACTTGTTAAGTAAAGGTTATTTTTGTTTTTCAGAAAATATGGAAACACATTATGCACCGGTTCAGAAATTCTCTTTTAATAGCTTAGGGGTCGAATTTCATTTTGAGATGAAATCCTTGTAACCAAAAATCATTAATAATGGGGGAGATAAAAGTTATAGAGCTGGAAGAGGTAGCCATTCGTTTTTCGGGGGATTCCGGGGATGGAATGCAACTCACCGGAACACTGTTTTCGGATGCTACAGCATTGATTGGCAACGATATTTCCACTTTCCCGGACTATCCGTCTGAAATCAGGGCGCCACAGGGGACAGTGGGCGGTGTTTCCGGATTTCAGGTGCAGTTCGGAGGAAAACGGATAACTACACCAGGTGACTATGCCCACGTTCTGGTGGCGATGAACCCGGCAGCCGTCAAGGCGAATGCCCGGTTTATGGAACCCGGCGGCACCATCATCTATGATGAGGATTCTTTTACTGAAAAAAATCTGGAAAAGGCAGGATATAAAACCAATGATCCTTTTGATGAAAGCGGCCTGAGCGGGATGCGAAAAATTGCAGTTCCCGTTTCAACCCTCACCAGAGAAGGTCTAAAAGATTTTGGGCTGGATAACAAAAGTGTTTTGCGCAGTAAAAATATGTTTGCATTAGGCCTGGTTTGCTGGATGTTTAACCGGCCGCTGGAGCATATCGAAGATTCAATCCGCAGCAAGTTTGCCAGGAACAAAGTAGTTGTTGATGCCAACCTGAAAGCATTGCATGACGGGTATAACTACGGGATGAACCTTCAGCATCAGACGCCAACCTATATTGTTCATTCTGCGGATATTGAACCGGGGACTTATCGTAATATCAGCGGCAATCAGGCAACAGCATGGGGGTTTATCGCCGCAGCAGAAAAAGCGGGCTTGGAATTGTTTTTAGGTTCTTACCCAATCACCCCGGCAACTGAAATCCTTTCCACGCTTTCAGAAAATAAAGGGCTGGGAGTGAAAACTTTTCAGGCTGAAGACGAAATTGCCGGAATTGCTTCCGCTATCGGGGCAGCTTTTGCAGGCGACCTGGCGATTACCACCACCTCCGGCCCGGGGCTGGCGCTAAAATCCGAAGCCATTGGTCTGGCAGTAATGGCTGAGCTTCCGTTGGTGGTTGTGAACGTTCAGCGCGGCGGCCCTTCCACCGGACTGCCTACAAAAACCGAACAGTCGGATTTGCTTCAGGCGCTTTATGGCCGAAACGGGGAAAGCCCGGTGGTAGTACTGGCTGCAGGCACTCCCTCAGACTGCTTTTATTATGCATATTACGCCGCAAAAATAGCTTTGGAGAGAATGTTGCCTGTCATTCTGCTCACCGATGGTTTTCTTGGAAACGGGAGCGAGCCGTGGCGAATTCCCAAGTTGGCAGATTTACCGCCAATCACACCACGGATTGCCAAAGATGCATCGGCTTTCAAACCATACCTCCGTGACGGGAATATACTTTCCCGGGAGTGGGCGTATCCCGGAATGGCCGGGTTTGAGCACCGGATTGGCGGACTGGAAAAAAACACCTCCGGCGCAGTAAGCCACGATCCCGAAAACCACCAGTTAAATACCGAAATAAGGGAGGAAAAAGTTCAGAAAGTGGTTGATTTGGTGCCCGATCTCACCGTGCACGGCAACCCGCAGGGAGAAGTGCTTGTGGTAGGGTGGGGCGGAACTTACGGCCACCTGGTTGGTGTGGTGAAAGCATTGAACAAAGAGGAAAAAAGCGTTGGTCTTGCGCATTTCAACTACATCAGGCCACTGCCCAAAAATACAGAGGAAGTTTTCAAAAACTTCAAAAAGATTGTTGTTTGCGAATTGAATCTTGGGCAGTTTGCAGGTTATCTTCGCGATAAAATTCCCGGGTTTACCTATCATCAGATAAATAAAGTCAAAGGATTGCCTTTCACCGTGAATGAGATGAAAGAAGGTATCAATAAATTGTTGGAGGATTGAAAAATGACAGAAACAAAATATACTTTCAAAGATTTTAAAAGCGAGAATGAAGTGCGCTGGTGCCCGGGTTGCGGCAATTATGCCATAATGAATGCGGTTCAGCGGACAATGGCCGGAATGGGCGTTCCGAAAGAGGACTTTGCAATTATTTCAGGTATCGGGTGCTCTTCGAGGTTTCCGTATTATATGAATACTTTTGGTTTTCACACAATTCACGGCAGGGCGACAGCCGTGGCATCCGGCGTGAAAATGGCCAATCCAGGCCTGAATGTCTGGGTGATAACCGGCGATGGCGATGGCATGGCTATCGGCGGAAATCACTTCATTCACACCATTCGTAGAAATATTGACTTGAATATCATACTGTTCAATAACCGGATTTACGGGTTGACGAAAGGACAGTATTCCCCCACATCGGAGCGGGGTTTTAAAACGAAAACCTCGCCTTTCGGAACCATTGAAGATCCGTTTATCCCGGGACAGCTTGTGGTTGGCGCCAGAGGAACTTTTTTTGCCCGCGGAATTGATTACAATATCCGGCTTAATGAGGCAATTTTTCAGGCGGCGGCGCAGCACCGGGGAACTTCGGTGGTTGAGGTATTGCAGAATTGTGTAATCTATAACAGCGGAACACATTTTGCCGTTGCTGAGCCTGCATTTCGCGCTGACCGCCAGCTGGTGCTTGAGCACGGAAAACCGATGCTTTTTGGTGCTGAAAATGAAAAGGGGATCATTCTGGAAAAAGGCAGGTTAAAAGCAGTGAAAATCGGAGAAAATGGCATAACTCCGGATGATGTGCTGATTCACGATGCTTACGAACCTGATCCTTCCATACATCTTTCGCTCATCAATATGTCACTGCCTGATTTTCCGGTAGCTATGGGTGTGATTCGTAGTGTGCCGGCTCCGGCGTATGATCAGGAAATGAAAAGGCAGATTGAGGAAATCCAGAAAATCCGGAAAATTCATTCGGTGGATGAATTGCTGCGCTCGGGCAGCACATGGGAAGTCAACGGGAAGGAGAATTAAATTTCAAGCGTAATTTTTGCCTGACATGCCGCGGAAGATATATCTTACCTGTGCCGGCAGTTTGTGAATATCTGTTTCTCAGTTGACTTTATCATAGACGATTTTCGTATATTCCTCACTATCCCCCCGTTTGTTTCCGGGGAGTTTGCTGGATGTAACCATAGTGCTGCCGGTAATGGATTCTATGAATTCATTGCTGATGAACATTCCGAAAGGATAATATTTGTCGCCGACAACATGAATCTGTCCATCTATTTTTTGAATCTCATATTCCCCTTCACCCAAAACTTTATTGTCTTGTTTCATAATGAAAGTGCCGTCCTGATTAAAAGTGTACAGATTGAGGTAAGTTGTGGGCAGACCCCATATTCTTTCATCGCTTGAATAATCATAAAGTTCCCTGCTTGCCTCCCGCCAGCTGCCAACAATCTTTTCTTTCACTTCCGATACGGTCAGTTTTGTCTCGGGCAGACCATCTTCATCTTTTTTGCATGAAGTGGCAGTAATGAGTAGTGAAACTGCCAGAATACCTGCGAATACTATTTTCTTTTTCATGTTTTGTGTTCTTAAGATACTGATACAACGGATGTTTTAACTTATTGGTAAGGATTTCGTATAATCATAGATCAGGGTTGATTTGCTGAATGGAAAAGATAAAAAAATCCGGCCTGTTTCAGACCGGATTTTTATTTAGAATTTCAATGCAATTCCCACATTCAGGTAGGCAATGCCGTATCCTAACTCAAGCAATCCAGCAAGATTATCGGTGAAATAGTAGCGTCCGCCTAAAAACCAGGAATAGGCGATTCCGCTTCCGACTGCATTGCCAATTTGGCCACCAAATCCTGAACCAAATGATTTTGAACTGACCACATTGTATCCAAGCATAAGGCCTGTGTAGGTGTCCAGTTTATCAATAAACTGGTAGTGCAATGCGGCACGGCCGCCAACAATAATACTGGAATAACTCCAGCCCCATCCCATATTATCATACTTGGCGCCGGTGTAACCCACATAGCCGCCAATTCCCAGTGAGCTGTTTTCGTCAAACAACTCATCTTTGACCCCGACTTCGAAAGAAGCTGATATAGGCGGAATCCGGTTGGTGTAGTAACTGCCTGTATAATAGATGCTTCCCAGGCCAATACCAAGATTTAATACTTTGTCACCTTTGTTAAAGGTAGTGTTTTGGGCGCTCAGTGAAAACGCCGCGAAAAGAACGATTACAAATAGTAAGTTGCGCTTGTTCATAATTTTAATTTTTTTAATTAACGATGCAATTTTAAGATAAAAATATATTAAAACCAATAAATCTTTTATCTTTTGAAAGATATTTTGAAAATTTAATGACAACTGCAACAGGATTACTTGTTCTTTGATTACAACTCATCTGCATCTTACTGACAGTGTGAGTCATTGATTGTTTCAATGAGATCATAAAAAATAATAGATAATATATATACACAGATGTTTTTTTTAATAATTTAATAAACAAATGCTTTTTTTAAAGTGTAGTTCAAGCCTTAAAAAGCCGGTTTTTCTCGTTTCACTTCATCGTTTTGACAGAAATTTTTAATTTCGGCGATTATAAAAGACAGGTGGAAATGGAAATTGGGATTGTATCAGACAGAAAATCCGAAGAGGAAGGCGCTGTTTAAATCTTTCGGAGCGCATCAGACGTTAACCCATCTGATCCTGCGCTATCTGTTTGATTCCGGAAAAGAATTCAGGCAGGCTGAAATTATTTAAAATTAAAGGTATATCTTTGTTCATAACGGCAAAAGCCCCTTTGAAAAATGAAGCAGTTCAGGTAAAGACACAATCAAATCGCCAGTTAAAAATAGCAGATGCTCTGTTTTCCATGAATTTTATAATATCAATTACACAACATGCAACTCATTGAAGTTACAGACAAAAAGACGAGGAAACTTTTTCATAAAGTCCCCCATCTGATATATAAAGATGACCCCGACTGGGTTTGTCCGCTGGAGGGAATGGTGGAGAAAATCTTCGATCCGCAAAAAAATCCTTCTTTTAAGAATGGGGATGCCCGCCGATGGGTCTTACTCAATGAAAAGAAAAAACCTGTCGGGCGGATTGCTGCATTCTTCAACCGGGATAAAGCTTTTGCGGCAGAGCAGCCCACCGGGGGGTGTGGTTTTTTTGAATGTTTTGATAACCAAAAAGCGGCTGACAAGTTGTTTGATGTTGCCCGCGATTGGCTCAAGTCCAATGGAATGGAAGCCATGGACGGGCCGGTAAACTTTGGTGAAAACTACATGAACTGGGGTTTGCTGGCAGAAGGTTTCATGCCTCAGGGATTTGGCATGCCCTATAATCCGCCCTATTATGTGAAACTTTTTGAAAACTACGGATTCAGAATTTATTTTAAACAGTTCAGCTATCACCTGGACACTACGCTTCCCGAGTTGCCTGACCGCTTCTGGAAAGTGGCTGAGTGGGTCGCCCGGAAGCCGCAATTTGGTTTCCGCCATTTTTCATGGAAGGACAAAGATAAGTTCATCAATGATTTCGCTCATATTTACGATAGCGCATGGAAATTTCACAGGCATTTTAAACCGATTGACAGAGATGATTTAAAGGATTTCCTGGAAAGTGGAAAATTGCTGTTTGAAGAGGAGTTTATCTGGTTTGCATACCATGAAGAGGAACCGATTGCTGCTTTTGTTATGGTTCCTGACTTTAATCAGATTTTGTCCCGCCTCAAAGGAAGAATCAGAATATGGCATCTGCCCTATGTGATGTGGCTGAAAAGGCGAAAAACCATGACAAGGACCCGAAGTCTTATCATCGGTATCGTTCCGAAATTTCAGCGCTCGGGGATTGATGCCGCCATGTTCTGGCATTTGCGCCCGGTGATGTACAGAAAACCCTGGTTCACCGAAATGGAACTTTCATGGGCGGGCGACTTCAATCCTAAAATTGTTGCGCTTTATGAATCGGTTGGTGGAAAAAAAATGAAAACGCATTACACCATGAGATACCTTTTTGACAGAAGTAAACCGTTTTCAAGACTTTCTGTCATTTCTGCTGACCAGGAAAAAGAAACATTAATTTCCGGTGATTAAACGGGTTGGGTGTTTGGTAACTAAAAAAACATAGTTAAATTTGCAGGCCGAAAAAATAATTAATAAACAACAAGGAATGGATTGCAGTATGTTAAATGCAACCATCCAGAATAAAATGAGATAACAATGAAAAAGGGAATTCATCCGGAAGAGTACAGATTGGTCGCTTTCAGAGATATGTCCAACGGACATACTTTCATCACCAAATCTACTGTGGCAACCAGGGAAACAGCTGAAGTTGACGGTACAGAGTATCCGCTCTACAAACTTGAAATTTCAAACACATCGCATCCGTTTTATACCGGAAAGGTAAAACTGGTGGACACGGCAGGACGCGTGGACAAGTTTATGAGCCGCTACGGAAAGCACATGGAAAACAGAAAGAAATAAGAGATTTGGCTTATATGATGAAAGCTCCGGAACCGGAGCTTTTTTTATGCTCAAAAGTGCTATTTTGTCGTTTTTTATATAAAAACCGGTGAACTTGTGTCGTATTTCAGGCGTTTGAGACACTGGCACGACTATTGACAAATAGGATGCCTGAAAATCAGGCTATGAACCTTTTAACGATGCCTGTTGTATAGAAATTTAAGTATGGGAAAATTAAAGAATCCAGATTTAGAGAATATATTTATATCCAGAATGATGCACGATAATTCAGACTTTTTGCCCATCATTGCCGATGGCGATGATGCCGAATTGAAAAATACCGAAGTGCCCGATGTGCTGCCGGTTTTGCCTTTGCGCAACACGGTGCTTTTTCCCGGTGTGGTGTTGCCGATTAATGTGGGGCGCAGAAAATCACTGAAACTTATTCAGGATGTGTACAAGGGAAGCCGGATGCTCGGAACCGTTGCACAAAAGGATTATACGGTGGATGACCCGGAAACGAAAGACCTTTATTCCATTGGCACCATGGCCGAAATCCTGAAAATTCTGGAAATGCCCGATGGCTCTACTTCAGTGATCATTCAGGGGAAAAGGCGGTATGGTATCCGTGAGTTTGTTTCGGAAGAACCCTATTACAAAGCTTCAGTGTTTCCGCTGAGCGATATTTTCCCGCAAAATGACACGGAATTTTCTGCAATTGTCGGTTCATTGAAAGACCTCTCCATCAAAATTGCACAGTTTTCAGCCAATGTGCCGCCGGAAGCTACTTTTGCCGTAAAGAATATCGAAAATTCAACATTCCTGATCAATTTTATCTGCTCCAATACCGATATCAGCGTGGAGGACAAGCAGACCCTGCTCGAAATTGAAAGCCTGAAAGACCGTGGTATTCAGGCAATCAGTTATCTGGTGAAAGAGGTGCAGATGCTGGAGCTGAAACATGATATTCAGAAAAAGGTGAAAACCGACATGGACAAGCAGCAGCGGGAATATATGCTGAATCAGCAGATGAAAACCATTCAGGACGAACTGGGCGGAAGCCCTGTGGAGCAGGAGATAAAAGAGCTGAAGGAAAAAGCCAAAACAAAGAAGTGGAACAAGGAAGTTTCAAAATTTTTCGATAAGGAAGTGGGGAAGCTGCACCGTCTGAATCCGGCAGCAGGAGAATATTCGGTACAGTTCACCTTTTGCCAGACCCTGCTTGATCTTCCATGGAATGAGTACAGCGAGGATAATTTTGATCTGAACAATGCCCGGAAAGTACTGGATGAAGACCATTTCGGGTTAGAGATTGTAAAGGAACGCATTCTGGAGCATCTGGCGGTGCTCAAGCTGAAAAAGGACATGAAGTCGCCGATCCTCTGTCTGTATGGCCCTCCCGGAGTTGGGAAAACTTCCCTTGGAAAGTCGGTTGCACGCGCCCTCGACCGTAAATTTGTGCGGATGAGCCTCGGCGGGCTGCACGATGAGTCGGAAATCCGCGGCCACCGCAGAACCTATATTGGCGCCATGCCCGGACGCATCATTCAGAATATTAAAAAAGCCAAAACTTCAAATCCGGTTTTTATGTTGGATGAGCTGGATAAAGTGTCCAAGCATTTTCATGGCGACCCGGCTGCTGCATTGCTGGAAGTGCTTGATCCCGAGCAGAATTCCGAGTTTCACGACAACTATGTGGAGCAGGATTATGACCTTTCCCGGGTGATGTTCATCGCCACTGCCAACACGCTCGGCACCATTGCCCCTCCTTTGCGCGACCGTCTGGAGCTCATTGAAGTGAGCGGTTATCTGGTGGAAGAAAAAATTGAAATTGCAAAACGGCACCTTATCCCCAAGCAGTTGGAAAATCACGGGTTGAAAAAAGGAGATGTGGTTTTTCCGAAAAAGGTGATTGAAAAGATTATTGACGGCTATACCCGTGAGTCGGGAGTGCGTGAACTGGATAAGAAGATTGCAAAAACCATCCGGCGGATTGCCAAAAAGATTGTGCTGGAAGAATCCTACAACAAAAAGCTGACGCTTGAAGATGTGCGCGAATACCTTGGCGTAACCGAGTATTCCAAAGAAAAATACCAGGGGAATGAATTTGCCGGCGTGGTCACCGGGCTTGCCTGGACGGCAGTCGGCGGAGAAATTCTTTTTGTGGAAACCAGCCTGAGCAAAGGGAAGGGAACCCTGACGCTTACCGGAAATCTGGGAGATGTGATGAAGGAATCGGCGGTGCTGGCTCATGAATACCTGAAATCTCATGCAGCCCAGCTAAATTTAGATTCCGATATTTTTGCAGACTGGAATGTTCACGTGCATGTTCCCGAAGGAGCCATTCCGAAAGACGGCCCTTCTGCCGGAATCACAATGGTTACATCGCTGGCATCGGCATTCACCCAGCGGAAAGTGAAAAAAGGCCTGGCAATGACCGGCGAAATAACACTCCGTGGAAAAGTATTGCCTGTAGGCGGAATCAAGGAGAAAATTCTGGCAGCCAAACGGGCAGGTATTCAGGAGATCATTTTGTCCGAAGAAAATAAGAAGAATCTGGAAGAGATTAAAGCAGAATACCTCGAAGGCTTGAAGTTTCATTTTGTGCACACCATCATGGATGTTCTTGACATCGCCCTGCTGAAAACAAAAGTGGAAAAACCCATCAATTTCAACAGCAACTGAAGTATTGTTTTTTGAGCATAACGAAAAACCTGCGATGAACGCTTCAGAATGTTTTCACAAAGCTGTCTGTTTCAATAACCCGAACTGTTCGTTCAGGTCTGCCCTGGCATAAAATGAGTTGTGCGAAAAATTCAGGAATTTTAAAATCTTAAAGGCATTGAATTTTTGAAAAAACCGCTTTTGAAAAGTTGAAAGAGTTGAGCAATTAGCATTTAAATCGGATATTTCCGTCAGGAAATTATCCTCTTTTAAAAACATTTTAACCGGCTCCGGCAGCAGTTCAAGGTACTTTTCATAATCTTTTTCCGCGATTTTAAAAAGCTGCTCTTTGGTATCAAAAAGTTTTTTCAGGTCAGCAAATGATTTGAAGGCATACGTTTTTGTGAGGTCTTCTTCACCGCTCATCCATTTTTGGAGGACTGGCCCCGTGCCGAACGGAACCCGGTCTGACAGGCGCGCTGACGGGTGAACGACAGTTGTGGTGATTTCACCAACCGGTCCGATTTGCACCAGATTTTGCAGAAAATAAAAATCTTCGCCGGCCTGCCGCCGGTTCATGCCGCCACGTTTCACGTAGGCAGTTGCCGTGACAGCAAACGCCGACCCAACGGTGAACATGGGGTAGGGGTATCCAGAAAAACCGAGCGCTCTTTTATAATATTCCATGTATTTTTCATACAAAAGAATTCCTTCAAGATGCTTTTTGTCCAAACCGGCAGTCTGATGGGAAAACGAAATCGTAGCTCCTGCAAAACCCGGATTTGCCCTGAAAAACTTTTCAATTTCAACGAAGTAATTTTCTTCAACCAACGTGTCGGCATCTAAGGAAACAATGATTCCCTGCGGATTATTCAAACGATTGAAACGCCGCACCGCTTCATCCATTCCGCTTTTCCGTGCCAGCCCGGCGCCTGCCCATTTTTTTCTCAGTTCCACCGGCCCGACAGCATGAAATTTCAGGCCTTTTCTGCTGTTTTCCGAAATCCATTGTTCAACTTGATTGCGCGTTTGCCGGTTTTCCTTTTTAACATCTTCCGGTGCAGCTTCCGAGTGGTTGATGAGCAGAATTACTTCGACATCACATGCGGGGAGCTTGCATTGCAGAAGGGCATTCAGCGTCTGCAAAACGGCAGGCTCGCGAAGGCAGGGAATGACCACTGCAATTCCTGTTTTGGAATCTGGTTCGTCCAGAATCAAAGCCGGAACTTTGTTTTTTATAAGGTAATGGTTTGCAAACATGATATATGCCAACAATAAAACTGACAGGAGAACAGACAAAAAACCCGGAGTTGCCTCCGGGAGCTTACTGTTTGGGAAAACTACCTTGATTTTCCCGAATACCTTTCATTCAAGGCTTTCAGCACTTTTGCGGTGATGTTGTTTGCCTCGCTGCCAACCAGAACATCGGATCCGTTCAGGATATAGTCGTAATGATGTGTTTTGTTGAATTCATTCAGGTAGTTCAGCAGGCTGTCCAGGATTTGCTTATTGTTTGCAGCCTGTAATTCAGCCAGTTTCCCGGATAAGTCCTGGTCGAGCTGAAGAATTTCCTGCTCTTTCCCAACCAGCCGGTCGCGTTCCTGAATTGCGCGTTGCTCGGTTAAAAATCCGCCGCGTTGCAGCTTTTCCTGAAATGCAGCAGCTTCCTTTTCGAACGACTGCCGTTTGGTTCCAAACTCTGAATTGTAGGCTTCCTGCTTTTGGGTGAATTCATCGTGCAGGTCTTCCGCCAGATCGTAATTCATAATGACTGAATCGGCCTTAACATAGGCAATTCTCAAAACACCATCGGAAGATGCCAGCACCTCCTTCACCTCCGACTCAATGGCAGGATGGCTGCTTTTTGTGAAATATAAAATGTATAAAACTGCAACTGCTACCAGAGCTGCAATTGAAACAATTAATGATGATCCTTTCATTTCAAAATTTTTAATTTGGACTTTAGTCGCGCAAAGATAATTCTTTCGTGATAATGCGGGAATTTATTTTGTTACTTTTTTTATTCACAACGCATTTGGGGTTTATTCTGAAAAGATTGCCGTTAAACTGGCTGTGATTTCACAGGTTGTCCACAATCTTTTTCCCGTGAAGCTCTTTGACTCCGGTCAATAGCCTGATTTTATCCACATTTTCAGCAGTAATTTTTCCTGCGGCGATAATAATCAGCTTTTCACCGGCAGCTTCATTCATTTTGCGAATGATTCCTGCCCCTTCATGGGCAGTGGCTTTTCCGCCGGAAGTCAGAATCCGCCGGATTCCTTTGATGTTTTTCAACAGGTGAACCCCTTCTACAGGATTGTTGAGTTCATCAATCGCCTTATGAAATGTTACCGGAAGCGGGTCGGCGTATTCTGCCAGAATCCGGGTATTTTGAATGTCAATTTCATTGCCGGGAGCCAGCAGTCCGAAGACTACTCCGGCGGCGCCTGCTTTTTTGGCAAGGTCAATTTCATTTTTCATCCGGTCGGTTTCTTCTGCTGAATAGATAAAATTTCCCGCGCGTGGACGAATCATAACCATAACCGGGATTTTCAATGTGGCACACGTCTTTTTCATCAGCTCCGGTGAGGGGGTCAGCCCGCCCACTGACAATTCGGAGCAAAGTTCAATGCGGTCGGCTCCCTTTTTTTCAGCCAGTACGGCCTCTTTCAACGTTTCAACACAAGCTTCCTTTATCATATCTGAAATATTCAATTCGCATCAAAGATAAAGGATGTTTGGATATCAGGTGTGAGGTGTGAAGTATGAGGTGTGGACTCGGGACATAAGGTTTTTTCTGCAATTTGATGAAAAGGACAAATTCTCAGATTTTGTAATTTTAAGAAAAATGGTTTTCCGCATTTATCCCTATTGTAAATTCTTGATTTAAAATCGGGAATATGGCTGATAACCGCGGTTAATAATCGGTCAGACTGGTTTTTTCCAGGAGCCCTTCAGCATCTTTCAATCAGTATAATTTATAGATTTGCAGCTATTGTAACCGAAAAATGAAAACAGGAAAACTAAAATACAATTTGATTACTGTTCTGGGACCGACCGCAGCAGGAAAAACTGCGGTTGCAGCTCATCTGGCTGCCAGAACCGGCGGTGAGATCATTTCCGGGGATTCACGTCAGGTTTATCGCGGAATGGATATTGGAACGGGAAAAGATTACGATGATTATTTTGTGGATGGCATTGAAATACTATCCCACCTGCTTGATATTGAGGAGCCGGGAAACCATTACAACGTGTACAGGTTTCAGAATGATTTTGCCGAAGCGTTCAGCGCTATCCGCGCGCGCGGAAAACTTCCCGTTCTCTGCGGGGGAAGCGGGTTATACCTCGAAGCGGTTCTGAAAGATTATAAACTCATTCACGTGCCGCCCAACCGGAAGTTGCGAGAGGAACTCGAAGGAAAATCACTGGATGAGCTTACGGAAATTCTGAAAAGTCTGAAACCGGAACTGCATAATGTTACCGACGTGGAAACCGACCGCCGTGCCATCCGCGCCATTGAAATTGAAATGTTTGCACGTGAAAATCCCGAAGCTGAAACAACATTGCCTGAAATCACCAGCCTGAATATTGGCATTGCGGTTGACCGGGAAACCCGTCGCCGGCGGATTTCCCGCCGGCTGAAACAGCGGCTTGAGGATGGGATGCTTGGTGAAGTGCAGAAATTGTTAGATTCCGGTCTCACGCCCAAACAACTGATTTATTACGGACTGGAATACAAGTACCTTACACTGCACCTGACCGGCGAACTGACTTACGATGAAATGTTTGAAAAGCTGGAAATTGCAATCCATCAATTTGCCAAACGGCAAATGACCTGGTTCAGGGGCATGGAAAAACGGGGTACAAAAATCCACTGGATTGACGGAAATTTGCCGATGGAAGAAAAAATTGAAAAAATTCTGGAATTAATTGGTTGACGGGTTTATTTATTTACTTTTGAACATATGATTCCGCTTGATAAAGATCTACAAAAGGTTAAAAAGAGTTTGACTGAATTTGGTAATGTTGCTGTGCGGGTTTTGCAATATTTGCCGAATGTTTTGACCAATGCACTAAAAAAGCCCTATTCAGATTATATGAAAAGGTTTTCTGAATTAATAACTGAAGACCTGGCTTTGTTACTATCCGCGAAGTAATTTCCTTCTTTTAACCGACTCCATTTCATCAATTGCATCGCTGATTCTTGAAATATGCAATTCATCAGATAATCTTGTCCTTATTATCTGGCAATACTCCTGATTTAACTCTGTTCCCAGCCATTTTCTTTCGTATGCTTCTGCAACGGCGTAGGTTGTGCCGGAACCGCCAAAGGGGTCAAGAATGATGCTGTTCTGATTTGATGATGACAGGATGATTTTTCTTAAAAGCTCAACGGGTTTTTGTGTTAAATGCGGGTACTTTTCCCAGGAACTATTTGATATTGTAGGTATTTCCAGAACATCTTTCGGCTTGGCTCCTAAAGGATTTGGTTCCCAGATATAATCTTTTTTTCTGCCGTTTGCATATTGTGAACTTTCAGCTTGTGTCCGTTGGGGATACTTCAATGTATGTTCATTATAAGGGATCCTGACGGCATCTATATTAAAAATAAATGCTTTTGATTTCCTGAAATGTAAAATACTTTCATGTGATCTTCCCCAATCATTTCCGAGATTCGCTTTGTTCCGATAAAACCAGATAAGCCACTTGCAGCCTTTAAAAAGGTGTGATGCAGCCCATTTTATGTCGGCAAGTATCTCTGAAAATCCGCATATATATAGGGAGCCGGTTTTTTTTAATATTCTGTGCGCTTCTGTAATCCATTCCATGCTCCAGTTGATATATTCTGCCTGACTGGAAAAGGAATCCCACTCTGCTTTTTTGATGTTGTAGGGCGGATCAGCAAAAATCAGATCGACTGAATTTGATTCCAGTTGTTTTAAATATTGGATTGCATCGTAGTTGTATAGTTTTCCAAACTTTGTCTCGAAATAGGGTTGAATGAAATTTGACAAGCGTTTTGCAGATTTGTATTGGATTTCCAATTGCATCTCTTCCACCAGATTCACTACTTGTTCTTCGGAGTAAACCCGGTAATTATTAATCGGATGTCTGGAGCTTTTAAATTTCCCGCTTTTATCCCATCTCCTCAGGGTTTCAGCGCTAACATTCAAGAGTTCAGCTGCCTGGCCTATTGATAAATATTTTTCCATATCCTTGGACAACATTAAACAAGTTTATACAACAAATATATGGAAAACTTAAAAATAAAAGATGAACAATGAAGTTTTTTCAATCATTTTTATTCAGATTTACCTCTTCTGCCACACCAGCCGCATCAGAATCATGTTGGCGCCGTCGCTTTGGCGCACAATGCTGCATAAATGGGTGGAATCGTCAATCACCTGTTTTTTTACGGCAAGTTTATCTTCCGGGAATCCTTCTTTCAGAAAATTGACTTCAAATTCAATCAGCGTATTGTTTTTGTGAAATTCAAAGTCGTAGCTATCAATGATTCGCTCAATATACCGTCCGCTGGTAAAATGCTGATTGATATCGATTTCACTGAATTTCACCGGGGAAAAAAGAAGCTCTGCATCTGATTCGGGCGCTTTCACTTTTCCAGGATTTTCACCAAAAACAGATTCCTGATACTCCGGAAAATTGTCGAAATTATTCAGCCGCACGATCCGTTTTGAGCGGGTGTCGAGCACCAGCCAGCTGCTGGTTGCCTGAATGATGTTATTTCCTTCGTTGTCCACAAAGTTGAAATCGCGGTAGCCAAAAAACCCGTCGGTGCCGCGCGACCAGGTTTCCAGCGTGAAATCTTCGCCCCATCTGGGGCGGCGGCCAATTTTCACCAGCAGCTTTGAAAGCACCCAGAATTGTTCGTCTTCCTTCAGATTGTCATAGCCAAACCCTAATATTGTCGCATGTTGCCAGGCGATGTCCTGCATCTGGTAGAACATGAACGAAGTGGAAAGCTTCCCGAAACGGTTGATGAAATAGGAACGCGTGGACAGATGATTGATGTGTTTCATGCGAAAAAAACTTTTTGCAAATGTATCACTTCAAATTTATAATCCGATGTGCTCCGATGTGTCTGTTGTGGTGAAAAGAACATCAAAGAGTAAATCAGAATGCAAAAGAAATATTGCAGAAGCTGTATAGTGTATTGATTGTTAGGGTGTTGTTAAGGTTGGCTTAGTTCAGAAATTTATAGCTAAACCTATACCTTCCGAAGTAGGAACTATTGATAAATTATGTTTTTCCATTAACTTCCCGGCTTTTATTTGTGAAAATTCCCCACTGATCCAGAAAGCCAATGATGTTATTCCTGATAGCCAGGCAATACTTTCTTGCATGTCAACAGAAACATTATCGAACGCGCCGGCAACAAATAAAAGACTTGTTGATGCACCAATTCCAATTCCGGCGAGCCTATGTTTTGCAGCGCGACTGATGTAAAAACCTGGATTATTGGTTTTATCAATAATAATCTTTGAATTTTCATTTGGGGTGGTCATTTCATAAATAGGATCACTATAAACCTTTTTTTCTTTTTGAGTTTTAATTGAATCATTTATTTCTGTTTGAGCATTTGCTAAAACGAAAGAAAAAATAATGAGAGACATGAGAAGAATGATTTTTTTCATATTCAGATAGTTATTATGTTTTTTTATTTTCTAAAAATATGAATTTATTTATTAAAAATCATATCTAATGAAAGGATTTATGTGCTGCAAAATTTTCAGTTTTGAAAAAACGCTGAAATTGACCAATTTTGTACAAAATTTTAAAACATGGGAAGCATCATCATAAAAACCCCGGAACAGATTGCCGGTATCCGGGAGAGCAGCAGGCTGGCTGCTCAAACACTGGACTATGCCGCGCAGTTTGTGAAGGCGGGCGTTACCACCGAGTTTATTGACAACAAGATTGAGGAGTTTATTCTTGAACATAAAGCGGTTCCTGCCACAAAAGGCTATAACGGTTTTCCGAAATCAAGCTGTATTTCCCTGAATGAAGTAGTTTGCCACGGCATCCCTTCTCAAAAAACAGTTTTGAAAGCGGGCGATATTCTGAACATTGACATCACCACCATCCTGAATGGCTATTATGGCGACACTTCCCGCATGTTCACCGTGGGTGAAGTGAGCGAACAGGCGCAACATCTCATTGAGGTTACGCGCCATTGCCTTAATTTGGGCATTCAGCAGGTGAAACCCGGAAATTATCTGGGAAATATCGGTTTTGTAATCAGCCGGTATGCCAAAGCCAAAGGCTACAGTGTGGTGTATGAGTTTTGCGGGCACGGGGTAGGAGTGGATTTTCACGAAGAGCCGCAGGTGGATCATACTGCGCGCCGCAATTCAGGTCCGAAAATGAAACCCGGAATGACCTTCACCATTGAGCCTATGATTAATCAGGGACGGGCGGGAACTCTGATTGACAAATCTGATGGCTGGACAGCCCGCACCATCGACAATAAACTGTCGGCACAGTTTGAACACACAGTCCTGGTCACCCCCACGGGCTATGAAGTGCTGACCGACATTCATAACGAATATCCGGTAACCTGAAAGGCATAAATTACTTTACTTCTTTGAGCCAGCTCACTTTTTGCTCAGTGGTGTGCTCTTTTCCAAGAATGTTTTTG
>CAZVAD010000018.1:6180-27185 GCA_964624645.1 uncultured Mariniphaga sp. | reverse complement strand
TTATGAATGATTACATCTATGTTTTTGGCATAACCTGCAAGGGCTTCATCAATGGAGTTGTCCACAACCTCATAAACCAAATGGTGCAGCCCCTTCTCATTGGTGTCCCCAATATACATCGCAGGCCTTTTCCGCACCGCTTCAAGCCCCTCAAGCACCTGAATACTGGAAGCAGAATAATTTCCGTTTCCACTTCCGTTGGTGCCAACAACTTCTGCTCTCTTCTCTTCTAATTCGCTCATTTCTATTTTAAAATTATTTTATTCCAATGTAAAAAATCCTGATTGTCACAATGATGGAAACAATGTTTCAATAAATTGATAACAATTTCAAATACAGACACATATCGAAATTTTTATGTTTCCGGGAAGTGTCATGCAAACATACTAAAAATTAACCGGAAAACAGGCTGTTATAACCATACGCACACATTAACTTTTCAACAGGTTATTAACCTGTAAATGAGTGCAGGAACGGTGAAGGGTTAAAACCGGAAGAGGATGGCCAAACACCATTTTTAACCTGTACTTAACACAAAAAATCAAAAGGAATAACTGACCCCACCCAGCACGTTGAAACTTTGTACCGGATAACCCAACCACCGCTGGTATTGCTGAAACCCGAAGTTATTAAGCTGGCCAAACAATGAAAATCGGTTTGTTATCTTATAGGTAGCATTGAAGTTCAAATCAAATACCGTGGAAAGGGAATAGGATTGCTTTTCAAGTTTTTCGTGCAACAGCAATTCACTGTTTCTCAGCGGGCGGGGATCGCTTTTTTCAGGAATACCAAAAATCAGCGCCTGCCTCTGTCCGGTAAAAAACAGGTCGGTTGTGAAGCTCAGCTGATCAGAAATCTGATACCCGACGGAAAATTTGGCATCCCAATCGGGTAAATTCCAGGCTTCATCCATCGTTTCCATTTTATATACATAATAATTTCCGGTCAGCAACAGGTTGGCCTTGCCCAATGAAGCATGAAATACTTCAACATTGAATTTCAGCAGATTCAAATTGTCATAAATGACGTCAAAATCATTGTCAACCAGGCCTCCGTTTACGGCGCCTTCGCTATACCCATACCGGAACAGATAATAAAGGGGCTGATCTTTGACCACCGAATAATTTACGCCAAGCTTAAAATTTGTTTTAGGCGCCAGTTTTCCATCAAAACCGCCATAAAAACGGAACGGCTCAAAGGTATGCTTCACCAGATGTTCCGGGTTAACGAAAGGATTTTCGTAGGCAATCTTTGAATAATGATTCTGGGTGAAATTCCCGTCAATGCCTGCAAAAATCGTGATGATATCTTTCACTGGGACAAGGTTTGCGCGGATATTGGGCGTAAGCCTGATTTTCAGGTCGGTGCCGCTGTCAATCACCAGCCATGAATTGGCGCCGAGACTGACGTTCGCCACTTCACCTCCCAGCAGATAGGAAGGTTTTGCCGTTATCCAGGTTTGCTGATTCAAACCGCTTTCGATCTGATTTCTGCCAAAGGTGAGCATATATGTCTCCGCAACATCGCTGACGCTAACGTAGGAAATACCCGCTTCAAGAAGTCCCGTTCCGGTATAAAACGGCTTTTTCAGATCCACTGAAAATTTTCCAAGATGCTCCCGCTGCCCGGTCTTTGTTCCAAAATAGTGATACAAAAAGTTAAAATCAAAAGTGAAGTCATTTTTCCGTGCTGCCGGATTTTCAAGTCCGATGGAAAAGCTTCCTTTGGTGAATGTCTGCCGGCTTCCCAGATAGTTGATCTGCTGGTCTTCTTCAAGCATAGGGGACGGAATTGCCTCCACGGGATAGCCATAATAGTTGAATCCTTTATGGTCAATTCCGGCATTCAGCGACAATACCGATGCACGGGAAAAGTATTTGAAAAACATTTCCGCCTCATTTTCCGAAAACGGCGCATTCACCCGGTCGCCCCCTTCAAGATTGAGTTTCCCGTGGGATGAAAGATGCCTTCCATGGAAACCGAACAGGGTATTCCGCGATTCCCTGCTGTTGAAAAACAGTTCACCATAGGGCCTGTTGTAATTTCCCGCACCTGCACGCACGAAACCAAAGCCCATATCTTCTTTTGGCCCGGCAGCCACGGTGGCTGCCTTCAGCGTGTTCACCGAAAAGGTGTTAAAAATCGGCTGGCTGAAAATGCTGTAGGTAAAAACCGGTTTTTCCTGCTGTTCATCTTCCTTGCCAGGCATGGTGCTAATCTTATTGGCATCCGAAATGGTTGGCCGGTAGGATTTCACCACTTCAACTTCCTGGATCAGGCTTTCATCCTGCTGTGCCAAGGCCTGGCTGCCCAGAAAAGCTGCCGGAATCAGCAGCAGAAAATATTTTGTTGTTTTTGCGAACATATTCATGTTTTTATAATTTTAACTTTTGACGACAAAACGCAACGCTTTTCCACTGGCAGCCAACGCTGAAGTGATTTTACGCTCATGCTTCCGTTTCATCATCACCATTCAATTATCATTTATTTTTAGTTGAAAGGAATTATCTTTTGCCTTTTGCTGCTCCGTCTGCTCCATGGATTCCAGCGCTTCAAGTTTCCGTGCAGCTTCAGCCTTCACCCCGTCATTTTCGGCGCCGTAGTTTTCCACAACGCTGCGGAGCGTGTGCTTTGCCTGAAAATAATCTTCGCGGTCATAGTATATATCCGACAGCAACAGGAAAGATTTTCCAAGCCAGAATTGAAAAGGGGTCCCTTTGGAAATGAAATCCATGATTTCATCTTCTGCCTGTTTCTTCTGGTTTTGCTTGTAATAAATTTCTGAAACAAGATATTTTGCCTCTGCGCCCTGTTCAAGCTTTGTGTCGGTCGCCACCGTTTTCAGCGATTCGAGCGCTGAATCCTGATTGCCAAGCAGGTAATAGGATTTCCCGGAAATGAAACCGGCTTCCTTATTCCATGCTTCATTGGTTGCTTCGGATTTTTTCACTTTTTCAGCAGCCAGAATCGCTTCGTTATAATTTTTCAGCTGAAAATTGCACCGCATTTGTCCGGTATATGCGCGCAACTGATTCCACTTATTTCCCGCCAGTTTTTCAAGCCGGTTAAACAGTTCCAGCGCCTGCGCATAATCTCCCGCATTGAATGTGAGTTCCGACGACCGGGAAAGCGCCTGCTCGCTGAACACATTGTTGGGCTGGCGGGCAACATAGGAGTAGTGTTCATTTGCCCGGGTATAGTTACCCTCATCGTAGAGGAGTTCAGCAAGGTAAAAATTGGCGTTCGTCACAAAACTTCCATTGGGAAATTGCTGTAAATATTGCTGAAGCCGCGAAATTGCCTGCTTGTCTTTGGCCATATAAAGCCGTTCGGCGGCAGCATAGGTGAGTGAATCCTGCTCGGAAACGGTTACATTGATTCCGCCGCCCAGAGTTTGGGTATAGGCAAAATAGCCATCCACATTGTTCATTTCCACGTAGCTGTTTTTAATTCCTAACAGCGCTGCCTGTGCTTCAGGCGTTCCCTTGAAATTTTCAGCCACCTTTTTGTAGTTTATCAATGCTTCGCTGAAATTTCCATTATTAAAATGTATCAGTCCCATTTGCAGCAACGCCCTGGGATAGAAAGCGCCGTCGGCATAATTACTGACAATCTGCCGGTAGCTTGCAATTGCTTCGGTATATTGCCCGAGGCGTTCATGTGCGCGCCCCAGTTCATACAATGCATCGTCCGCAAATTCCGAATCGGGGAAACCTTCCTGCAATTTTCGCAGGGAATTGATTTTTCCCTGCTGGTCGTGCTGTAGCCCCTGACAAAAAGCGATCTGATACAGGGAATAATCCGCATCAAAAATACCCATATCCAGAGCCTTCTGATAGTTTTGTCTTGCCTGCGTATATTCTGTGCTTACATAATAATAGTCGCCCAACCGGTTGTAGGCATCGGCAAGCTTTTCGGTTCGCTGGCCCTGCATCGAATTGATGTAATTTCTGAAATGTGATGCCGCCTGCTGGTAGTTTTCCTGCTTAAACCATGAGTACGCCAGATTGTATTCCGCATCTTTGTACTCCTGAAGTGATGCCGCTCCGGCAGTGCGGAGAAACTGGGAATAATTGTCGGCAGCGCCGCGATAATCCCCGGTACGGTACATGGCCTCTGCTTTCCAGAAGAGCGCCCGCGCATTGATCTCCCGGTTGTGCGTTCCGTGCTGAAGCGACAGATTGAAATGGTCAATGGCCTGATTGTAGGATAAATTATTGAAAAGCTCCAATCCGCGATAAAAGGTTACACGCTGGTAAGCGCCTAAAATTTCGGGAGATTTCACCTCTATCTTTTCAATAGAACTCATGGCATCCTTGTAATTCCGGGTAACCATAAACACTTGTGTCAGGTAGCGGTACGCTTCGGTGTTCCGCTGTGAATTGGGATACAAAGTGATGTATCTGTCAAAAGCTTTTATCGTTTCATTGAACGGGGAATAGGAAAGTTCATAGGTGAGTTTGGCATAGCTGAAGAGTGCATCCTCCTTTATCCGCTCATTAAAATCAAATTCTGATGCCGCTTCAAATGCAACCCTTGCCTTCTCTTTTTCATTCACCCGGATATAGCTGTCGGCAAGATGATAGTATGCATTCTGCGCCATTTCGTCTTTCCCTTTTGAAGCGTTTTCCAGCAGTGGAACAGCTTTTTCAAAAGCGCCTGTGCTGTAATAGCAATACCCCAGAAGGTAATTGTCCTCCCGTGTTTTCATTCCTGCCGTCCGGTGATGAGTCTCAAGATACGGGATGGCCTCTGCGTATTGCCTCAAATGGAAATAGGAATCGCCAATGATTTTTGACAATTCCCCCTTGTGTTCCTCATCCACTTCATTCAGAATGGGAACCGTATAATTCACAATCTCTTCGTACCGCTGCTGCTTGTAATAAATATGACTCACATAAAGCGGGATAACCCTCGAATAGGCAGGATCAGTTTCCAGTTGCTTGAATCCGTCAAGCGCCGACTGGTAATTTTCCTGCAAGTACATGATATGCGCCCAATAATAAGTCGCCGGTCTGCTATATATGTTATTGGAATTTTTCACCTCGTAAAATTCTTTCAGCGCTTCATCGGTATTGTCTCCCAATAAATGAGCATATCCGTTCTGATATTGCAATTTAATCCTTTCGGATTCGGTCAGTAAATGCCGGTCCACTTCGCTGTATGTTCTAAGCACAGCCGCATACTGCTTTTTCTCAAACTGATAGTCGCCGAGATTTACCAGCGCATTGTTCATATACGGGCTTGCCGGATGCCGGTCAATGAAATTTTCCAGCAATCTGTGCCCCGAAGCGTGCCCGGCTTTCAATGAAGAGACCGCTTTAAAATATTCTGCTTCCGTATAAAGCTCAGACATTGGGTCAATTTTGTCCTGTACCACTTCAAACTGTCTGAAAGCAGCGTTAAATTTACCCTGTCGGTAGAGCTCCCGTCCTGTCTGAACTTCTTTTTCCACATCATCAAAAAAAGCAGTTTGCTGGGCGCGGACGGAAAAAGTCAGAATGAAAAAGAACAGAAAAATAAAGCTACATCGTATTGTTTTCATGTTTTCACTGTTGTTTATTGTTTCTGGGCAAAACCCGGAACTTCCTGTCAGGCAGCCGCCCTGTATGCAGTCTGTTCCATGTTTCAACCCATTCCATTTATCAAACCGGCAATCCGTTTCAAAACCATTAAAACGAAAAAATTGCCGGCTTTGTCAATTAAGGTACTAAAATAGATATTAAACCCCTTACCAACCATTCCAAAACCTTAGTATTTCTTAACAACTAACTGTTTATTTCTTTTCTTTATTATCTGCACGTATAAATAAATTAACCCTATATTCGGGCTGAATTCGCGAAAAAAATGGAAGAAAACAAAATTATTGAATTGTCATCGGCTGATATTTATCAGCGGAACACACTGATACTTTCCGACATAAACCTGACCGTCAATCCGGGAGAGTTTGTCTATGTTACCGGTAAAGTGGGAACCGGCAAATCGAGCCTGATAAAGACACTCAATGCTGAACTTCCATTACAAAAGGGAACGGGTGAAGTTGCCGGATTCAATCTCCGGAGCATCCGGCACAAGACCATTTCCCAACTGCGCCGGAAGCTGGGGGTTGTTTTTCAGGACTTCCGGTTGCTGCCCGACAGGAATGTGAACGAAAACCTGGAGTTTGTGCTGAAGGCAACCGGCTGGAAAAACCGTATGGAAATCACCGAGCGCATCGGACAGGTGCTAAAGCGGGTCGGCATGCCGGAAGCGGGAACAAAAATGCCCTATCAGCTCAGCGGGGGTGAACAGCAGCGGATTGTGATCGCCCGCGCCATGCTCAATGACCCTTCGCTCATTCTGGCCGATGAACCGACAGGAAACCTTGACCCTGAGACTTCCGCGGAAATCATGGAGCTTTTTCTTGAGCTGAACCGGGAGGGCAAAACCATTATGATATCCACCCATGATTTTGCCGTCATTGCCGACAAGCCGGCGCGCACCCTGGTGTGTGCCAACGGAATGGTTTCCGATTCGGCAAAAGACAATATCCTTCTTGATTTTGAAAGCATTCTGGGGTTGTCATAGCCCCGGAAATCCTGCTTCCGGTAAAAAGAAAAGCCCCTCATCATCAGACGAGAGGCTTTAAAAACCGGTGGGGAGAGGAGGATTCGAACCTCCGAAGGCGTCAGCCAATAGATTTACAGTCTACCCCATTTGTCCACTTTGGTATCTCCCCGTAATATTTTCCGAGCCGGATGTCAGATTCGAACTGACGACCCCGAGATTACAAATCACGTGCTCTGGCCAACTGAGCTAATCCGGCCTTTTTTCAATATTTCCCAGAACGTTTTGCCGTTTTTAAAACAGCGGCGCAAAGAAAAGAATTTATTTTTTATCCTGCAAAACAAATCTCAATCTTTTAAGAACTCTTTTTTTTAACATAAAAAGTGGGTAAGCTACCTGTGTCGCACCGCTACAACCGCTTACCCTTGCTGCCTTCCGACCCTGGGGGGGTTCAGCAGGAGCTGGTCGCACAGGACTTACCCAGGCGCAAAAGTAGAAAATTTTAAGTTCCCGGCAAACATACACTCAAATAAACCTATATTTGCACTTAACATTAATTTTAGCAATAAAAACAAAAATCATGGAAAAAGAAACGGTATCTATCTGGAGATCATCACTCACCTACGGTTTATATCTTGGAATTGCGCTGGTGCTTGTATCTGTTGCATATTATGCAACAGGCAACTCTTTTGCCAAATCGGCGCAATGGGTTAACTACGCAGTCATGATTGGCGGCATAATTATCGCCCAGCAGCACTACCGAAAATCCCTCAATAATGTAATGACCTACGGGCAGGCGCTCGGAATCGGCGTACTGACCCTGATTTTTGCATCCGTCATCACCTCTGTTTATTTCTACATACTGCATTCTGTTATTGATCCGTCACTTCAGGATCACATAAAACTGATGATGGAGGAGAAAATCGTTGAGCAGGGACTTCCTGAAGAGCAGATTGATATGGCAGTAGCTATGGCATCCAAATTCCAGACCCCCGGAATGATGGCTGTTATGAATATTTTCGGAAGCGCTTTCACAGGATTGATTTTCTCCCTGATCACTTCCATTTTCACTCAGAAAAAGCCGGAAAACGAATTGATCGGATAGTCCGCAAAAAGCATTATACAAATGGATATTTCTGTAGTCATTCCTTTGTTTAACGAAGAAGAGTCTTTGCCTGAACTGGCTGACTGGATCGAAAAAGTGATGCTTGAAAATCATTTTTCGTATGAAATCATTATGATTGACGACGGCAGCCGGGACCAATCGTGGCAGGTGATTCAGAATCTTCAGAAGAAAAATCCACACATCAAAGGGATAAAGTTCAGGCGCAATTACGGAAAATCCGCAGCGCTCTACTGCGGTTTCAGCTCCACAAAAGGAGATGTGGTAATCACCATGGATGCCGACCTGCAGGATAGTCCGGATGAAATCCCTGAACTGTTCCGCATGATTACCGAAGATGGTTATGACCTTGTTTCGGGATGGAAAAAGAAGCGGCACGACCCGGTTTTCACCAAAAATATACCCAGCAAGTTCTACAACTGGACCGTGCGCCGGATGACCGGAATAAAACTTCACGACATGAATTGCGGACTGAAAGCCTACCGCAGCAACGTGATTAAAAGCATTGAAGTGTATGGTGAAATGCACCGCTACATTCCGGTTTTGGCAAAATGGGCAGGATATAACAACATCGGGGAAAAGGTGGTGGAGCACAGCGAGCGGAAATACGGCACAACCAAATTCGGCATGGAACGCTTCATCCGCGGGCCACTTGACCTGTTGTCGGTCATGTTCATTTCACGATTTGTGAAACGTCCCATGCACTTTTTCGGGATTCTTGGGATACTGATGGTAATCATAGGCATTGCCGCAGCAGTTTATTTAGGCATACAAAAAATCATTCAGTTGAAAAACGGGATTATCGGCAACCTGATCACCAACAGCCCCTATTTCTACATTGCACTGACCGCCATGATTATCGGCGCACAGTTTTTCCTTGCCGGTTTCCTGGGCGAACTGGTTTCACGAAGTTCAGCCGACCGGAACAAATACCAGATTGAGGAAACAACGCCTTTTCAATAGGTTAAATTCCCGATTCACGGGGTGACTCCGAGTCGCCCCGTGAATAGAATATATGACATTTTTTCATCTCAAGCAAGTAAACCAAGTCATTTTGTCATGTTTTTATGCTTGAAGTTTAGAAAAACAGTGTAAAATCGCTTTGGAACAGGAATTGACTTTTGTCCGCCTGAAAACATGAAAATTTAAAAACAAATAAAAATTTAGGAGGACAAAACATGAGTTTAGTAAGATTTTATCACCACCCGCATCGTACCGTTAATCAGAATCTGGTTGACCAGTTGTTTAACAATTTCTACAGAAATGATTATGACGAGAATTACCTGAACGACTGCAAATGCAAACCGGCAACAAACATTTTTGAAACTGAAAAGGATTTCAGGCTTGAATTGCTGCTCCCCGGTTTTAAAAAGGAGGATGTTCAGTTAAATTATCACGAAAATGTATTGACCGTTAAGGTTGAACTTCCCGAAGAGAGCGAAAGCAATCAGGAAGAGTACAAATTTGAGCGCCGCGAGTTCAGCACCTACAATTTCGAAAGAAAGTTCAGGGTTCCCAAAACTGTGGATGCAGAAAAAATCAATGCCCGCTTTGAAAACGGAGTACTGGAACTTTCGCTTCCCAAAAAAGAAGCAGAAATTGCCAAACCCGCAGTTGAAATTAAAATCGGATAATTATTCATAACAAAAAGAGTTACAAGTATTATAAGCCTCGCAAATTGCGGGGCTTTTTTCATGGATTGAAAATAGTGAACGGATAAACTTTCATAAGTTGATGCTAAATTGTATTTTTACTTTTTTAAATCAACAACCGGACATAAACTTCGGGATAATAAAAAAAAGAAAAACAGATAATCGTTTATAATGAGCAAAAAATTCACCATTGGACTGGATTACGGAACCGACTCGGTTCGTTCAGTGATTGTAAATGTGGAAACCGGCGAAGTTGCCGCCACATCAGTGTTTAATTATCCACGCTGGAAAAAAGGGCTGTACAGCGATGCGCTGAACAACCAATTCAGGCAGCACCCGAAAGATTACCTTGAAGGGCTGGAGTTTACCGTCAGGGATGCGCTGAAGCAGGCTCCCGCAGGAGTTGCCGAAAATGTGGTTGCCATTTCGGTGGACACCACCGGATCAACCCCTGTTGCCGTGGATGAAAACGGCACTCCCCTGGCGCTGACTGCGGGATTTGAAGAAAATCCCAATGCCATGTTTGTTTTGTGGAAAGACCACACGGCCATCAGGGAAGCGGATGAAATCAATGCGCTTGCCCGCAAGTGGGATACAGATTTCACCAAATATTCCGGAGGCATTTACTCTTCTGAATGGTTTTGGGCTAAAATACTTCACATTATCCGTGAAGATGCAGCGGTTTTCCGGGCAGCCTACTCGTGGGTGGAGCACTGCGACTGGATTCCGGCGCTTTTAGCCGGAGACACCAATCCCAAAACATTGAAGCGAAGCCGCTGTGCAGCAGGGCATAAAGCCATGTGGCACGAAGATTTCGGCGGTTTGCCATCCGAAGAATTCCTCACCGCCTTAGACCCCTTGTTAAGCGGTTTGCGCGAAAGATTATTCAAGGAGACCTATACCTGCGATGTGGCAGCCGGAACCCTTTCCGGCGAATGGGCTGCAAAACTGGGTCTTCCTAAAAATGTGATTGTCGGAACAGGGGTGCTGGATGCGCACATGGGCGCAGTTGGCGCTGAAATCAAACCCTACTACGTTTCAAAAGTAGTCGGGACTTCAACCTGCGATATGCTCATCCTACCGATGGAAGAGGCGAAAGACAAGCTGGTCAGGGGAATCAGCGGCCAGGTTGACGGTTCCATTGTTCCCGGCATGTTGGGACTTGAAGCAGGGCAGTCGGCATTTGGCGATATTTATGCATGGTTCAGGAAAGTTCTGGACTGGCCATTAAAAAATATTCTTTCAGAAACGCAACTGGTTGATGAAACAACCCGGAAAAAGCTCATTGAAGAGACTTCGGATAAAATACTTGCACGGCTGAGCGAAGAGGCAGCCAAAATTCCGGCAGACGAAAGCGGCATCATTGCGCTTGACTGGATGAATGGTCGCCGCACTCCCGATGCAAATCAAAACCTGAGAGGCGCCATCGCAGGCTTGAATCTTGGTTCCGATGCGCCGCGCATTTTCCGCGCATTGGTTGAAGCAACCGCTTTTGGCACAAAAGCAATCAGCGACAGATTTAACAGCGAAGGCGTTCGCATTGACGGCGTGGTTGCCCTTGGCGGCGTAGCAAAAAAATCACCGTTTGTGATGCAGATAATAGCTGACGTGCTGAATATGCCTATAAAAGTTGCGCGCTCCGAGCAGGCAAGCGCTCTTGGGTCAGCAATGGCAGCTGCAGTTGCCGGCGGAATCTACCCGACCCTGTTTGAAGCACAGGAGAAAATGGGAAGCGGCATCGAAACCGAATACCATCCTGTGGCAGAGAATGTTGAGAAATACCGGGCGTTGTATGAAAAGTACAAAACATTTGGCAAACTTATAGAGTTCGATTTGGATTGACATGCAGCTTTCATATAAAACCCTAATAACAAGCAAATTACATCAGATTCAATGCTCTGGCAGCGCGCACCAAACAATCGGGCGCTGCCGTAAATCAGTACAATTCAGAATTTGAACAAGGCAAACCAAAATATCTGGCCCCGGCATTTCGAAGAAAAGGTGGGATTCGACCGCATTCGCACAATGCTCCGCAACAAGTGCCTCAGCCCAATGGGCGCTGAATGGGTGGAAAACATGGTCTTTCAGAATAATTTTAAAAATATCTCCCGGATGTTAGAGGAGACCGAAGAGTTTTGCCGCATTCTGCGGGAAGAGGAAAGTTTTCCGTCCGACCACTTCTACGATTTGCGCAGCGCACTGAAAAAAATCAGCATCGAAGGCCGTTTTCTGGAAGAGAGCGAGCTTTTTGACCTGAAGCGGTCACTGGAAACTGTGCGCGCCATTGTGCAGTTTTTCAAAAAGAAGGAAGAGACTCATTATCCTTTGCTTAAAAGGAAAACCGCACAAGTTTCTGTTTTCCCTTACATTTATGAGCGCATCGACGCAATTCTTGGAAAAACAGGAAAAATCAGGGACAACGCATCGCCCGCACTGGCACAAATCCGAAAAACCATTCTGGAGCTACAGTCCAATGTTACCAAACGGCTCCATTCCATTCTCAAGCAAGCGCAAAAAGAGGGCTTTGTTGACAGTGACGCATCGGTTTCCATCCGCGACGGGCGTGCAGTCATTCCCGTGCTTTCCTATAACAAGCGGAAAATCAAAGGCATCGTTTACGATGAATCGGCTTCTGGAAAAACTTCGTATGTGGAGCCCAATGAAATCGTGGAAATGAACAACGAAATCCGCGAGCTGGAATATGCCGAACGCCGGGAAATCATCCGGATTCTCACGGAATTTTCCAACGACATCCGTCCGTATCTCCCGGAACTATCATCTTCATACGACTATTTGGGCGAAGTGGATTTTATCCGGGCCAAAGCCCTGCTTGCACTGGAATTCAATGCGCTGCGTCCTGAAATTCACGACGCGCCGCTCATTCAGTGGAACCGGGCGGTGCATCCGCTTCTGCAGCAGGCGCTGAAGCGCGAAAACCGCAAAATAGTCCCGCTCACCATCGGGTTGGATGATAAAAATCACATTCTGCTCATTTCGGGACCAAATGCCGGCGGAAAATCGGTTTGTCTGAAAACCGTCGGGTTGTTGCAGTTTATGCTTCAATGCGGTTTGTTAATTCCCGTGAATGAATCCAGCAAAGCAGGAATTTTCGGGCAGATATTCATTGATATCGGCGATGAGCAATCCCTCGAAAACGACCTGAGCACATACAGCTCCCATCTGCTCAACATGAAGCATTTCGTCAAAAACAGCGACGAAAACACCCTGATTCTCATTGACGAATTCGGGACGGGAACCGAACCGATGCTCGGCGGCGCCATTGCCGAAGCCATACTTGGCGAACTGAACCGCCGGCAGGCATTCGGAGTGATAACGACACATTATACCAACCTGAAACACTTTGCTTCATCAAACGAAGGGATCATCAACGGGGCAATGCTGTATGATTCCCAGAACATGACGCCTTTGTTCCAGCTTGAAACGGGCAAACCGGGCAGTTCCTTTGCCTTTGAAATTGCACGAAAAATCGGACTTCCTGAAGATATTCTAGAAAAAGCAACCGAAAAGGTGGGAAAAAAGCATATTGATTTCGACCGGAACCTGCGGAAGATAAACCGCGACAAGCGCTATTGGGAAGTGAAGCGGGAGAAAATCAGAAGGGTGGAAAAAACTTTGGACGGAATGGCTGACAATTATGAAGCCGGATTGCAGGACATCAAAAAATTGCGGAAAGAGATTTTAGAGAAAGCCCGGAAAGATGCCGAAGCCCTGCTGGCAGATGTGAACAAAAAGATTGAAAACACCATTTCGGAAATCAGAAAGTCGCAGGCGGAAAAGGAAAAAACCAAGCAGGCCAGAGAAAAGCTTGAAAACCTGAAAAATGAAGTGGAAAAGAAATCTTCCGCCGATGACAAACAGATCGCAGCAAAAATTGAAAAGTTACGGCAGCAGGAGGAGAAGCGGAACCGGAACCGTCCGGCGGAATCAAAACGGAAACCCGAAAACAAGGAGCGGAAAAAACCTGTTGAGCCACAACCGGGAGACAAGGTACGCATCACCGGACAGGATACCATCGGCGACCTCATCGAACTGAATGAGAAAAATGCTGTGGTGGCTTTCGGGCAGCTGATTACTACTTTGCCAAGGAAGCAGATTGAAAGAGTCAGCAGCAATGAAGCCAAAAAGCTTGAAAAAAAGGCCCGTTCGGGTTCCGGAGTGCGTATTCTGAGTAGCTTTTCGGAAGAACGGCTCAATTTCAAACCTGAAATTGACCTGCGCGGGCAGCGGGCGGAAGAGGCGATTTCCCGGATTCAGGAATTCATTGACCGGGCAATCATGTTTGAAGCGCCGCAGCTTCGCATTCTGCATGGCAAAGGACACGGAATCCTGAAGGAAAACATCCGCAGCTACCTGCGTTCCGAGCCGATGGTAAGCAGTTTCAGGGATGAGCATGTTGATTTAGGCGGCGCCGGAATAACCGTGGTAGAGTTGGCTTTGTGATTGACCTGTCTCTCAGAGTTGTAGCCCCTCAAGCAAGTCAATATAACGCTGAATCCCTTCAATAATCTCGCTTTTGTAAATATATTCATCGGCGGTGTGGGAACGGGCAGAGTCTCCGGGCCCCATTTTTACTGAAGAAAAAGGGATGATTGCCTGATCTGATGTGGTGGGCGAACCAAAAATTGGAATACCCGACTCCCTGACTTTCTGCACAAAAGGATGTTCAGAATGTAATCCGGAAGAATTCAGGCGGAAGGAACGCGCCTTCACGTCCGATTGAATCAGCCCCGAAATAATTTGTGCGGCTTCTTCATTGGAATAGTGCTCGTTGGTGCGCACATCCACCACAAAGTGGCAAATATCCGGCACCACATTATGCTGCGTACCGGCTTCAATCTGCGTAACGGAAATCTTTACCGGGCCAAGCTGTTCCGACACTTTTTCAAACCGGTAATCCTGCAGAATCCGGATGTCATCCAGCGCTTTATACAGTGCATTTTCGCCTTCCTCACGGGCAGCATGTCCCGATCTTCCGTGAGCATAACAATCCAGCACCAAAAGTCCCTTTTCGGCAATTGCCAGCTCCATTCTGGTGGGTTCGCCCACAATGGCAAAATCCACGGGAGCAATTTCGGGCAACACAATTTCAAGCCCCCGGCTTCCCGAAATCTCCTCTTCGGCAGTGGCTGCATAGATGAGATTGCAGGGCAGGTCTGCCCTGTCGTAGAAATGAACAAAAGCAGCCAGCAATGCAACCAGAGGCCCTCCGGCGTCGTTGCTTCCCAGCCCGTAAAGTTTATCTCCAACTTCATCCGGTGAAAACGGATCGCGTGTGTAACCCTTTGCCGGCCTGACAGTATCTATATGCGAATTGAGCAGAATAACAGGTTTGCCTTTGGCAAAATGCCTGTTATACGCCCAGGTGTTGTTCTCTTTTGTTCGATAAGGGATTTGCTGCTTCTGCAAAAAATTGCGCATGACCGCTGCGGCATCCTTTTCTTCTTTGCTGAACGAAGGCGTGGCAATCAGCTCTTTCAGTAAATCAATATATTTCTCCATGTCTGAATCGGATTACGAAGTGCAAAGTTGGGAAAAAATGAAGCAAGTCAGGAAACTTTCCGGAAAAATTCACAAAGGACGGGCAATCATAATGCCCGTGGCCGATTTGCTGTTCATCAGGTATTCCTCTAAAGTCTCCTCGGAAAGTATCACTTTCCCCGCCTGAGAAGAAGCATGCAAAAGATGAATCCGCCCGGCTTTTCGCTCCAGAATTCCCATGTGTGAAACATCCAGTCCCCGGATGGAAGTGGTGATTCCGACAATATCCCCGTCGTTCAGCAAGTTTTCCGCTTCGCTCAGTTTTTCCTTCGGCAGATAATAATGGCTGCGCGAATTCAGGTCATTTTCCTGCTGAATAACCACATCCACCAAATCACTGTTTTCTTTCAACTGCTGGTAGCTTTCAGTATGGGCGCTCATGAAACTGATTTTATCCGGGTAAGGCGTTTTACCGATTTGCTTTGAAAGGTTACGGACAAGTTTTTTCTGCTGATTGTCAAAAATCCAGTCGGTGGTGTAGTGCAGCCGCGACGGATACCCATCAATCCTGCCGCTTCGGTAACGGATATTCTTCAACTCAGACGCAAACCGTGTGAACGCGGCTTCACCGCTTTGGATGGTTCTGGACAGCGCCAGGCAATTTTCCACCAAAGTTGTGCAATCCATTTCGCGAAGATTGACCACCAGCCGCTCTTCGCCTTCAATCTCCAGTGTCTGTCCCACATAGGGTGTTCCCTGGAAATAGGTGCCCAGTTTCACCATCAGCACTGAAGCGGGCAATTTTGCATCTTCTTCAAAAAGCTCAAAAATCTGCTCCAGAATCTGAACATCCTGCGCTGTATAGCTGACGTTGTCAACCTTTTCCGCTTCTTTGCCCTTAAAAGTGCAGCAGGTGAAAATCAAAAGGAAAATCAAATAAACAATTCTCATGGAATTCTACCGGTTATTAAAAATTACAAAAACTAACGGACGCCGAGAAGTGATTTTTGTCAAAATTACGAAAAAGGAAAATCAAACCCTTTTTATTTTGTAATTCCGGGCCATTCGTCGGTGCGGAAAGGATTTGCAGGCAATTCCTCCCTGTTGTACAGGTTCACATCATCCGGATTATTTGCCCAGCCGTAGCGTACCGCCACAGGATTTTTCACTTCGTCCGAATAGACCACAACCGTTTTCGCATCTGCCAGCTCAGCCTTTGCCCAGTGAAAAACCCGGTCGGCGCCGGCAATTGCAAACCCCTTGAGGTAACCGTATTTATCTTTCACTTCCAGTCCCGATCCGGTTTCAGAAAAAGTGACATACGCCTTTCCGTTTTTAAATTCAACCGATTCATACAAAGGACCGGAATATACAATGTCCTGATCATAGGCGATTTTCAGGGCATTCAGCGCCAGCCGCTTTCCCACGTCCTGCTTGTTGCGCGGATGAATGTCATCTGCATCGCCGATGTCAATGGCCAGCGCCATTCCCGTATTCGGAAGCGAAAGGGTCATCGTCTGGGCTTCACGGAGTTCAGCCCAATCGCTTTCGGCAGGCTGCTCCACAGGTTTTCTGAAATTGGCAAGCGAAACAAACAGAAACGGAAAATCTCCCTGTTTCCACTGATTGCGCCAGTCATTGATCAGGCCGGGAAAAATGCGCTGATACTGTTTGGCGCGCCCGGCGTTGGATTCACCCTGATACCAGATTGCCCCTTGCATGGCATAGGGAATCAATGGCTGAATCATGGCATTGTAGAGCAGCGAAGGATAAGCATTGGGATTTTTCTTGTCAATTTCATTCATATCCTTTTCCTGCAACTCCTTGAATTTTGCGCCAAAATCGGGGTCATCGCCCATCACGGAAGGACTCATCCAGGTCTCGGCAACCGTTCCGCCCCAGGAAGTGTGTACCAACCCGACGGGCACGTTCAACTCTTCATGCAACGCCCTGCCGAAAAAATAGGCAACTGCCGAAAATCCGGGAATGGTTTCCGGGGAGCACTCCACCCACTCCCCGCCTGAAATATCGCTCTGCGGAAATTGTGCAACTTCTCTCGGCACATAAAACAGACGGATACCGGGATGACCCGCTGCGGCAATCTCCTCTTCCGCATTGTCGCTGTCTTTCACCGTCCACTGCATGTTTGACTGCCCGGAACAAATCCACACCTCGCCAACCATAACATTCTCAAACTCAATGGTATTCTTTCCCTTTATGGTAAGAACATAAGGGCCGCCATAGCTTTGCGCAGGAAGGTTCACCCTCCACTGCCCGTTTTTATCCGCTTTTGCCCGCTGTGCAGTTCCGTTGAAAGTTACCGTAACCCGTTCTCCCTTTGTTGCCTGTCCCCACACGGGAATTTCCTTCCCCTGCTGGAGAACCATATTTGAACTGAAAATTCTTGGAAGGCTCACATCTGCTTTCGACTGTGCAACACAAAACACCAGAAGCACGAGAGCTAAAAATAAAATTCTACTTTTCTGTTTCATTTGAATGATTTTAATTTTGCCCAAAGCTAAAAATTTTTTGGATGGGATGTGGAAAAAAATTGTGAAACAAATTGCTGATAAACTTTAGTGAATATCACAAATACCTCTCAAAAAACATTTCCATTTTTTGTTGCGTGAACCGGTTTACGCGTTTGGCTATGTCCATGGCATGCGGCCACAGGGGAAGGCGGTAATATTCACAGGGGATACCAAGTGCATCAAGTTTTTGCTGAAGCAAATCGGATTCGCTGACAGGAACAAGCCGGTCGGAGGTACCATGCAATATCAGGGTGGGAGGCAAACCGCTTTTCAGATAGTTTATTGGAGAAGCTTCCTTATACAGATCAGGCCTCTCCTCAAAAGAATGTCCGATGAATCCGGTTACCAGTGACTGGGTTTGTGCATATCCGGAGGTCAGATCAACCGGTCCGTAAATGTCCACTACCGCTTTTATGCGGTAGCGATTTCCTGAAACCCCGGAGGAATTCTTAACCGCCTTTTCTTTTCCCCAGCCATAGCCGGTCAGAAGAGCGAGATGCCCGCCGGCAGAACCGCCAATCAGGGCGATCCGGCTGGGATCATAGCCGAAGTTTTCTCCGTTTGCAAACAGCCACTGCACCGCATCGCGCACATCTTCAACGGCAGCCGGATAGATACTGTCACGTTTCAGGCGATAGGAAACCGTTGCTGTCATGTAGCCTTTCACTGCAAAATCCGTCAGGTAAATCAGGTAATCCGAGCGTTTTCCACCTGACCATCCCCCACCGTGAATGAACACCAGAAGCGGCAATGCTTCGTCGCTGTTTTTTGGACGGTAAAAATCCATCT
This sequence comes from uncultured Mariniphaga sp., assembly GCA_964624645.1. Classification (GTDB taxonomy): domain Bacteria; phylum Bacteroidota; class Bacteroidia; order Bacteroidales; family Prolixibacteraceae; genus Mariniphaga. Next base: position 9,045 of record CAZVAD010000018.1, on the reverse strand, counting down.
GTAACGATTTTCCATTCACGTTTTTATATTCAATATCCTTTATCTCCTCAACGGTTTCCGGAATTTCGGGTTCCAAATCAGCAAGCCCTTCGAGGCCAACCCCAAGGGCAAGGTATGAAAGCGCATCATAATGGTATCCAACTGGTAATTTTGAAGGGAACAAAAAACCAATCAACCGGGGCGCAACCATCATCAGTGAAAAAAGAAAAACAAGCGACAGCAAAATCTGTAACAAACGTTTAGGGAGTTTATGTTTCATCGTTTTCATTGCTTTTATTTTCAGATAAACAGTGGAAATTAACTGTCATACGGATGCGGACAATAAAAGTGCTTCATTCCGGAGTTAATTCAGATAAATTTTCCGGAGTCCCCTTTTCTTCAGAATTCTGATGAGCTTTTTGGGCTCGTCCGTCTGGATAATATTGGCGCCATGCTTCAGCAATTCATCCACAGCTTCCGCGCCTTCACCAGCCCGGATCAGCTTGTCGGAATTACCCAATGCGTTGATCCATATCCGGGCATTATTCTCTTTCAGCAGCCGGGTTACCTCAGGCGTGTAAAACTTCGGATCGATATGCACCACTGCCGGCGAAAAAACCCGCAGGGCGGAATCAGCCATTTCGTAAGAATAGGCACGGGGCATAATCAGCGCTTCGGGAAGCATTTCCAGCACTTCGTGCAGCGCATCGTAATCGTTATCGAAAAAGAAAACCTGATTTTGAGTGCCCGTCCTTTTGATGGCATCCACCACCGGCTTCAGGTTATCTGTTTTAATATCAATATCAATCAGCGCTTTCCCTTTGGCCAGCAGAAGCGCTTCTTCAAAAGTGGCCAGCCGCTCTTTGGTGAGCTTCCCGTCGGGCTTTTTGAGCTTGAATTTACTGAGCTCTTCCCAGGTGTAGCTTTCGGGATCGCCGGTGCCGTTGGTGGTGCGGTCAATATTCCGGTCGTGGTTCAGCACCACAACGCTGTCCAGGGTAACCTTCACATCAAGTTCAATGATGTCCACCCCCGCTTTAATCGCGCTTTTTATTGCAGAAACGGAATTTTCAACATGCCGGGGATTCCCGGCTGAGCGATGCCCGGCAACCATCACATAGGAGGAACCGGAATCGTGAAAAACAGCAAGAAGCCTTGTAAACTGCTTATCTGATTGAAATGAAACCAGAAATATAGAAGTTAAAACCAATACTGAAATTTGTCGGATTTTGTAATTCATTTGTTCTAATTTTTAAAGTATTACTTCGTGAATCGGCTTGAAATTTTAATGGGAACAAACCCTGCATTTCTTCATTTACCCAACTCTTCCAGCATCTCCTTGATATTCTGGTGCAAAATCGGTGCGGTTTCCGGCCCCAAGGAATTGACTTCCCCGTATTGCGCCTTTTCCCTGCCGTAAGCGAAGGGCGCCTTCACATCCCATTGACTTTTGGGAATGATATAACCGATTTCATCGTTTGCCAGACCAATGATAAACTTGTATTTTCCGGGCATCATCTCCCGGATTGGCGGCACTTCCACCGGATCGATGCCAAAATCTGCCCCTTCCGGCGCTTCCACGCCTCCATTGACAATTTCAGGATAAATCTCACCGGGAACAGTAACTATTGAAACCTCTCCTATTTTCAGAACAGCCAGCTCTGAACGCATCTTCATCCAACCGGCGGTACCGCGGTTAAGTATGCCCAATGCGGCGCCCAGTCTGAATATTTTATTCTTTATGGGCAGTTTCAATGTGCGGACAACCAATGAAATTCCCGCCTTTTCAATAATTTCCGAAGGATTTTCCATGGCATCCAGCGCCAGCATGGAGAGCTGATTCCCTTCGGCCAAAGCTTTTTCAAAAGAAGGTTTTTTCAGCTCCTCGCCGGTGAACGGATCAACAACGCCAAGGCTCGGATGGGTGCACATCAGTCCGCCAACTGCACCATTCATAAACACCGCCACTCCCCCAATTCCCGGTTTCACCAGACTGTCGCCATTGAAAACGCCTTTCTCAACGCCTTCCCGGAAAAAATGCGGAAAATCCGATGAAATCAGCAGATTTCCGCTCCACAACGTTTCAGGGTGGTTGCCCCACGACAGAATACTTCCCATCACCGCGCCATTTTCCTTGTCAATGGCTTTTATGAAGCGCAGTCCCGAATCAAAGACTTCAGGTTTACGGGTATCCTTCACCAGATGAGCGGCGCCGGTCAAGTCTTGGGAAATTTCGAGAATTGCCGGACGTATATTTCCAACAGCCTGAGTTACCGATTTCACAATTTGTTCTTTCACAAACTTCATATATTCCGGGTTCACGCCGCTTTTAAGCGGTGATTTCCCCCAGATTCCCATCATGTCGGGGCCTTCATGGGTGTGTGTTGATGCAATGATGGTGTAGGTCAGCCCCAGCTCCCCGGGCAGCATTTTACGCACATCCACCACATCATCGTGCATGAACCCAATGACATCAAGAATTACAATGGCCAGGCGGGTTTTGCCATCATCAACAACCATCGTCCTCGCCCAGATGTCATCATGCACCCCATTGGCGGGTTTATTGTTGCTGAACCCGGCAATCCACACAGGGTCGAACTTCCCGTTGCCGTTGCCGTCAATGAAATAATCACCATCTTTCGGCTTGTACTTTTGGTCATTGTTGACATCCACCCACCGGTCAGGAACTTCGGGGGTTATCGCCACTGCTGCAAATCCGGCTTTCAACTCCGATGATTCGCTGTTCAGGATTTTCATATCCGCACGGTATCCGGGATGGCGGTCCTTCATATTGGAAAAACTCCGGAATGAGATTCCGGCAAAAATCAATAGGAAAATCAGACCAACTATTTTAAAAAATCTTTTCATGATTAATCAGACTTTGAG
>CAZVAD010000018.1:2929-6080 GCA_964624645.1 uncultured Mariniphaga sp. | reverse complement strand
TTCTTCTCAAACCGCTCCATCACCTCACGCCAGGTGGTGAGTATGATGTCATTATCCTTGAAATACCGGATCACCTCCGGGTCAGCAAACATTTGCGCTTCCCATGCCCTCTGCTGCCAGGAATTGGTGATGGTTTTCATATTTTCCGTTTCCACTGACGGATGGAAAATAATTTCCGTCAGTCCGGAATCGAGCGCCTCAACCAGCTTAAAGAAATTGGACTTCACCTCTTCGTAGTTTTTGCCTTTGGGGACACTCCCGAAATTATCCAGGCGCGGCAAGCTGTAATTATTCAGAACTTCAAGGGTTTGCTCATTCACGGGATAGCCTTCCGCTTTGTAAAATGCCGCCACTTTCGGATTGGACAGGTCAATGGCATTTGCCGGAATCTTATACTCTTCGGCCACTTTCAGGAAAACCTTTAAAAAGTCCGGTGAACCGTAAAGTGTTCCCATGTGGGTATCAATATGGGTTGGGTCGTAGCCCATAGCAAGCATTTTATCGATTTGTGCCCTGATTTCCATTTCCACTTCCTGAGGCGTTGCGTGCATCACCACTTCGGGAACGCTTCGCCACATTTTCCCTTCGGAATCGATGAGTCCGGGCACTTTCTCAGCGTCCGCAAGCGGCGCCCAGCGCCAGGTTGACCATTCGCTGGTGAGGGTCAGATGCACGCCGATATCAGCTTTCGGAACGTTTTTCGCCCAGTCAATAACCGGTTTGGCATATTCACACGGCATCATCACCGCACCCGACAGAATATAGTCGTTTTCAATATAAAATTCTCCGGCATCGTTGGCTTCACGGCACATTCCCAGATCATCCATGTGGAGCAGCAGCACTTTTTTCCCTTTCGGGAAACCCAGCTTTTCGGCATTTGTTTCGCCCATGCTTTGCCCTTTCACCCATTCGGGCAAAAAGGAAACATGCCGGATTGATTTGCCAGCTGAATTATGATAGGAATAGGTGATGTGCACCTGGCCATCGGCAGACTGAATTGCAGACGGATAGGAGTAGCTTCCCTTTTCTTTTGGTGAATATTCCAGATACCTTTTCCATTTCCATGTTTTCCCTTCATCGTCTGTGAGTGAAACAGCAAGGCGATGTCTGCCTTCTTCCAAATCATTGTAAACCATGAGCCAATGGCCGTCATTCAGTGCAATGGCATCCACGCTCGCCCATGCATTGGGAATATCTGTTTTCATCACAGCGCTCCAGGTTTCTCCGTCATCCGTTGAGCGACTGAAAAACATTCTGGGTGGTCCATCCCCTTCATCGCGCATATAGGCAACGACCGAACCGTCCTTCTTCTGAATGAGCGCCGGCTGGGTGTTTCCCCATCCCACAATCGGCAGGCTTGACTTCCAGGTGTCGCCGTCATCGTCGGAAATTGCAACCAGCGAAAGATTGTATCCGTCGGAATAAAGCGGCAACAAAAGTCGTCCGTTTTTCAGCCGGAGCGGATGAATCCGTCCCATCCAGCCCACTTCCCGCTTTACCGGGTCTTTGGCAGCTTCCAGAATCATCTCATAAAAAGGGGGAGCATACTCTGCCCATCCCGGTTCAGGCAAGTTCAATTCCCGGTACCCGTTTTTCAGCGCTTCATAAAATGCTTCCCCGGGTTTCAGCAGAATGATGTCCTGCCAATCCCATTTCGGGGCTCCGTCTCCCAAATAATCTGTTGAAATACGGGTTTTCAGCAGGGAGGTTTCCCAGCGGTTGGCAACCACCACAATCCATACAAGATGCAGGCGCTCTTTTCCGTCCAGAAACAGAACGGGATTGCAGTCGGGATTGTCAGGCGTATCGGCCAGCACGAAAGGTTCGCTCCAGCGGGAATTTCCCTTTTTCTTTCTGGCGCCCATCACCGCCACATCGTTGGCTGTGCGCTCGCCCGACCCCTGAAACCAGCAGGTCAGCAAATCGCCATTGGGCAATTCCACGATCGAGCTGCTGTGCGCATGCTGTTGCTGCTGCGGAAAAATAAGCTCCGACTGAAAAGATGAACCGGTTGTTTTTTGCGCATTGGAAACAAAAGGCATCAAGAGAAAAAATCCCGCCAAAGCAGCGGGAAATAATTTAACAGGAATCAGAAATATTTTGGATTTCAAATTTTTTTTATCCATGTTTTTAACTTTTTAAAATGTTATTCAACAAGCTACCTGTCCGGCCATTTTCCATCCTGAAACGGTTTCAGTTCAAATTTGGCAGGGTCGAGAACCACATGTTTTACTGTTTTGCGATTCCAGGTGTAGGTAACATGCACCATTCCATCTTCAGACTGAATGACGGCAGGATAGGAATATTCACCGTCGCGGTCCGGGTCATTCTCCAGAAGAACTGCCGCCTGCCAGTTCAACCCGTCATCAGATACCGCCACATTGATAATGTTCCGGTCGCCCCAGGTTTTTTCGGGGTCAATATGATTGTAAACCAGCACATGGCGGCCATCTTTCAGGGTGACCGCATCGGTGCCTGAGTTGGGATTGGGCAGGTCAACCGGTTCCAGCTTGCTCCATGTCCGTCCGTTGTCATCTGACCAGGACGAAAGTATTTTTTTGTTTTTACTGCGACACAGAATCTGCAATTTTCCGCCGGGATGTTTTAAAACACTGGGCTGAATCGCCATCCACTCTTTTCCGTCGTTGATGGGTTCAGTGCGTTCCCATGTTTTTCCCCTGTCGGGCGTAAATTCCATGTACACCTGCCATCCGTCATGTTCTGAGCTGGTGGGGCAGATCAAATCGCCGTTGGGCAGCAGTTCCGGTTTGTTTTTCACCGGCCCGATGATCTCTTCCGGCAGCCGCATCCGCGGGGACCAGGTCAATCCATTATCTTTCGAAACGATTAATTGCCCCCACCACTGCTCGGGGTCGGGTCCGTCTTTATAGAAGAGAAACAATTCATCCCCGTAATTGAAAAGCACCGGATTCCATGTGGGATACCTCAGTTTTGTGTGTTGCACACCATTTTCCACTTCAACGGGAGCAGTCCATTTTCCGTCAATGAACCGGCTGAACCAGATGCCCACATCGGGATTCTTTTCATGGGTTCCGCCAAACCAGGCTGCTGCCAATCCGTTTTCAATCTCAACGATTGTGGAAGCGTGGCAACTGGGAAAAGAGACATCGGCTGTTTTGTAAATAAACTC
>CAZVAD010000018.1:0-2829 GCA_964624645.1 uncultured Mariniphaga sp. | reverse complement strand
CGCTGCACATAATTCTGGTCAATTCCGTAATTCTGCATATTGATGAACAAGCCGTAAATAAGTACCACCCAGAATGTGGATTCAGAAAGGCTTGAGCCAAAACTTCCCAGATCGAATTTGTTGTTGGCAATGGCTATTTCAAAAAGCTGCGACGGCCCTTCGGGCATGGAGAATGTGAGCACAAGCGCAGAAATCACAGCTCCGATAATGAGCACAATCGCCTGAATGGCATCAGTCCACACAACAGCCTGAATCCCTCCAAGCATGGAATAAAGCGTAACGGCAATCCCTGTTACAATGATGATGGTTTTCACATTAAAACCGAATAGTGCATTGATTGGCAGGGCAAGCAGCAACAGAATGGCGCCGGTGCGCATGAGCTGAGTCAGCAGATAACATGCTGAGGCATAAAGCCGCGCCCACGTTCCAAACCGCATCTCCAGAAAATTGTAGGCCGAAATGCTGCCGATACTCCGGTAGAGCGGAACAAAAAACTTCACCGCCAGAATTGCGGCAAAAGGAATGGAAAAACTGAATACCAAGGCGTTCCAGTTGGATGAGTAAGCATTCCCCGGGAGGCCCAGAAAGCTGATGCTACTCACAAAAGTGGCAAAGATTGACATCCCGACAACCCAGGTGGGCATGTTTCCGCCACCGGCAGTAAACTGTCCGGTAGTTTTATTTTTAAAAAAGAAGCTGGCGCCAAAAATGACGTTTCCAAAAGTGATGATGATAAAAACAATCAGGTCAAACCAATGTAACTGCATAATTCTATTCTTATTTAAAAATTCAAATAAAAGTCTATTTGCCCATCATTTCTTTAATTTCTTCGGCATATTTTGCAAAGGCATTGCGCTCTTCGCCTTCAAATTGCGACATCGGAGCTGCAATATAATCGCTGCAGATTTCCATTTCCGACAGAATACATTTAATTCCCTTTATCCCCCGGGAAGCAAAGTTACCCATATTATAAATGGTATTGTGCATTTTCATCAGCACCTCGCGCAATCCTTCGATTTTATCCAGATCACGCGCCAGAGAAGCTTCGTAAAGTTCAACAAAAAGTTTCGGAAACATATTTGCGCCGCCGGCAACTGCCCCGTGTCCGCCATGCAAAATGGTCTCCGGCAGAAAAATCTCCGAACCGGCAATTACAGAAAATTCAGGATAATCTTTAAAAGCATCAATCAGCGACATCAGGTAGAACATATCCCCCGAGCTGTCCTTGATGCCCAAAGCGCCCAGTTCCCTGACGTGCTTTACGGTTTCCAGCGAAAAATGCACCTTGGTGTGCGATGGCATATTATACAACAGAAACGGTAAGGGTAGCCTGGCTGCCAAATCATCAAAATAATGCTGCATTTCAATTTGCGACATGGGGAAATAGTAGGGCGCAGACACAACTACCGACTGAACGCCTGCGTCTTTGCAAAACTCCGCCATTTCTACCGAGTAGTCGAGCACAGTATCGGTGATGCCGACCATCAGCGGCACCCTGTTATTCACTATCTTACAGGATTTTGCTATCAGCTCTTTGCGCAACTCATAGCGAAAACTTGTGGCTTCACCGGTTGTACCCAATAAAAAAATGCCATGCACACCGCCTTCTATTACATGATTTATCAGATTTTCAAGGCCCTGATCATCCAGTTCGTGATCATTTAAAAGTGGGGTAACCAGCGGGGGTATTATTCCGCGAATCGGAAAGTCTTTCATCTTTTTGAATATTAAATTTTTTACTAAATTTTCATCACTCATTAGAGTTTACAAAAGAAAGCAATGCTCTTAAAAAATGATTGTTGAAAATTGTTTTATTCACATTATAATTTGACCATTATTTAAATAAAATCATTTATATTTACACTTTTTGGTTAAAATAGAACAATATGAGATTTGTTTATGAAAAAATAAACGTTTCGCATGAGCATTCGTTTATCACGCGCCGATTAAAAATGGATCCCGCTTCTGACCAGATTCATTTGCACAAAAATTTTGAGCTGAATTATATCACTGCCGGCTCCGGCCGCCGGATTGTCGGAAATCATATATCAAGCTACACCAGGGGTGATCTTGTTCTTTTAGGTCCGAATATCTCTCACTCATGGGAAGTTCTTGAGCCTGACACAGACGGTCATGGCGAGTGCGTTGTAACCCACTTTTATGAAAATATCATCAGCTCAGATTTTTTTAATATCCCTGAGCTTTCCGAAGTGGTCAACCTGCTGGAAGAAGCCGGAAGCGGAATACTCTTCAAAGGGGCAAAAACAAAAAAAGTGGGCGACTCCTTAAAAAAGATGGTGCACATGAAAGGGCTGGAGCGATATATTGAGCTATTGAAAGTGTTCAGCCTCCTGCTTCAGTTTGAAGAACGGGAATTTCTGGCGCTGCCCTCTTCCCTGCCCGACAACTACCAAAAAGACCGGGAAAAAATTGACAAAATTTATGAATATGTTTTTCAACACGTTCAGGATGGGATTAACCTGACGGAAGCTTCTCAGATTGTACATATGGAGCCCAGTTCGTTTTGCCGCTATTTCAAGAAAAAAACCAATCAGACGTTTATGGACTATGTCAAAAATGTCCGCATTGGAATTGCTGCCCGGCTTCTGGCTGAAACCGACAAGCAGATTACCCAGATTTGCTATGAATGCGGATATAACAATCTGGCCAACTTCAACCACTATTTTAAGAAAGTGATGAAAAAAACACCGTCAGAATACCGGAAGGCATTTCAGCCAAAAAACTAAAGGTTGAAACAAGTGAATCCATTCGCTTGTTTTCTGTCATTTTTTGTAAGTTTACCCGCTGTTTTCCGAAGTTTAATCTAAA
>CAZVAD010000017.1:0-27533 GCA_964624645.1 uncultured Mariniphaga sp. | reverse complement strand
TTTGTCCTTCAGTTGGAAAATTTGCCGGTACTTTTTGCTTCACTTTTCCGGTTGCAGCCCATTCGGCGCCACGCTGGAGGGTGGTAATGAAGCCGGCACATTCCATTGCAGGAAAAAACACGCCGTTCCCGGCATGTCCAAGGGCAGTGTGAAAAATTCTCCCCTTTCCGTAAGTAATGGTCATCAAAACCGGCTCATTTCTTCCGGTTCCGTGATATTTTTTATCGGCATGGGCATACGCCAGAACTTCCATATTTTTTGCCGGGCCGCGAAGCTCGGAATAGAGCTCATCTTTCCCGTGGAGCCATTTTTCGGGCAATCCTTTCAGAATGGGATGCTCCGGGTTGAATGCCTCCACAACAAACTCATGCTGCTGCCCGTGTGAACCGCCTCTTCCGGGCGAATCATCCCTGATCACCTCACCTTTTTCGATATAGACATACGGGCCGGATTCCTCATTGCGCCCTTCCCAGCCGCCAAGACCGATGATTTCGTTATATTCGGGCCAACCGGGAAATGCATTGTCCGCGGCATGATAAACCACAACGCCTCCACCCTCTTTCACAAAATTCACAAAATTGTTCTGTGTCTCTTCAGGCCAGTTGTCGCCGTTATAGTCCAGAACAACCAGGTCATACTTCTTGAAATCGATAAGAAAACCTGACATCTCTTTTCCCGTTTCAGGAGAAACTACAATTTCTGCCGTAAACAGACCGGACTTTTCCAGAATGGTTTTCAGGTACGGACTGCTTTTTTGCCAGTTATGGTTATTTTGCCCGGTGATGATAACCGCCTTCAGATTGGCTTTCGGGGCACATGAAAACAAAACGGCAGCAACAGAAAACAGGGTCAGAATGATTAATATTTTTATTCGTTTCATAATTTTTCTTTTTCGGGATTAAAACAGTTTATTGCGGAAGTTTCCAGGGATTCCGGTAAGGCCTTTTCAATAGCCGTGATGCATAGACATTATTGTCCGTGAACTTTTCCGCTTCCGGATTCCAGTTCAGCTTTTGCCCGGTAATCATGGCAATTTCGCCAAGCAGGGCAACACTGATGGAGCGGTGTCCGGTTTCTGCCGGGGCAATGGTCTCTTTCCGTGATTTCACACAGTCGATAAAATTTTGTTTGTGGTCTTCACTTTTGTAAAGATGAATCTCATCCTTCCCAAGCTTTTCCTTCAGAATATTTTCATCGGAAGCTTTCAGTCCTCCGCGGGTTACGTGGATCCAGCCGTCAGTTCCTCTCCAGGCAACGCCCATCCCGTGTTCCAATTTGGATGAATTGGCAATGCGCATTTTCAATCCGTTGGCATAGGTGGCAAGAAGATCATATTCCACAAAAACATCATAAATTCCGTCGTTATTGGGTCTTCCTTTTCCTTCAATGGCAACCGGGCCGGTACTTTCCAATCCCAGTCCCCAGTGGGCAATATCAATATGATGGCCTGCCCAGTCGGTGAGCTGTCCGCCGGAGTAGTCGGTGATCCACCGCCAGTTCCAGTGCAAAACACCCCGGTAGGGCACTTCGGGTGCGGGGCCCAGCCACATGTTCCAATCCACGCCTTCGGGAACAGGCTGCACGGGAGGATTGCCGATATAGGAGCCGCCATCGGGAAGACCGACTTCCACATAATCCACTTTGCCTATCCTGCCATTGCGTACAAGCTCACAGGCAAAGCGGAAATTTTCCTCCGAGCGCTGCTGGCTTCCCGTCTGCCAGATGATATTATTCCGCTGAACGGCATTGACAATGGTACGGCTCTCCACGATGGAACGCGCCAGCGGCTTTTCGCCGTAAATGTCCATCTTTTTATTGGCCGCTGCCACGGAAACCAATGTGTGCCAATGGTCGGGCAGGGCAATGAGCGCCGTGTCGGCATTTTCCTTTTCAAGAATCTCACGGTAATCGGCATAAACCCTGCACCCGGAGTCGCCATACGTTTTGTCCACATCGCCTTTGACTTTTGCCAGCCGGCTTTCATCCACATCGCAAAGGGCAATCACCTGCATCTCTTCCGAGCGCAAAAAACTGCTCAAATCATAGCCGCCCTGGGAACCGCAACCGATTAAAATCATGGTAACCCGGTCACTTGGGGGAATATTTCCTTCTCTCCCCAAAACAGAGGCTTTAATAATTGTAGGAAACAGGCTCAGCCCAACTGAAGCAGCACCTGCCTTTTTGATAAATTTGCGTCTTTTCATCCGGAATAAATATGAATACGTTGAATTTAAATGACTATTTATGAACCAATCAGATTCACAAATTTATAAGGATATTCTTTAAGTCCAACAGATTTTCAGAATTTTCTGAAAATAACTTTTACCGGTCTTTATTTTTAAAAAGCGCTGTGAGAAAGCAAGGTATCTGACTTTATATCAAGCAAAAGTTATATATTTATTTTTCAAATAAGCCTGTGGCCATCCTTTACCATAAAAACAAGTGGATTTTCATGGCAATCTGAAAAATATTAACTTTCTTTGAAAGAAATTAAAAATCAAATGATCAACCGGCTGATTTTCAATATTGCTTTTTAAGCCTGTTTTGGAATTCATACGTGCAGATACAATCATTCAAAAAACTAAAAATTTGAAAAAGATATTATTGGTTTTAGCTGTTTGTCTGTCCCTGACCGTTTTTGCCCAGAATGGAATAACGTTTCAGGTTGAGGAATTGTCGAAACCCGAAAAGCTACTGCGTTTAAGTGCTGTGGATGATATATTCAAAAGGCTGATTTTGTCTGACATACAAATGTCGCTCAGCGAAGTTGAAAGAGAAAATATTGATTTCCCGTTCGGTATAGTTTCAAAAAGCCAGCTTCCCGACAGCCTGGTGAGTTTCGGCTACCACTCCTTTTTTAACGGAATGTATCAGGCATACGCTGACCACCGGCCTTTCGTACTGTCTCCCGATATGATCTGGCTATTGATCAGCCAGGGATTTGCCCGGCACATCAATGCAAATCCCGAAACCCTGCGCCACCATTTTGTGGATTTTTCGGGAAAAGTTTCCCTGATTGTTTCCACAAATGAAATTAAACTTGACGATCCGGATAGTCCCTGGGAAAAGGTATTTCCCGGATTCACCGAACAAATTGCCGAATATACGGGCAATGAAATAATCAATTTGCTCACTTCCGACTTTTCAACCACCACAACCGTGGAAAAAGTAGCTTCCGAAATCACCATCATGGAAGCCATGAAACCCTATTTTGAATATGTCCTTATTTATACAATTTGTGGCATTCCCGAAATAACCATCCTGGGAACTCCCGAAGACTGGCAAAAAATATCCGATAAAACCAGACAGTTGGGAAAATATGGTCTGGAGTGGTGGACCAAAGAGCTGGAGCCCGTTCTGAAGGAATTTGTGAGGACATCCAAAGGAAAAATCAACAGGAGATTCTGGCGGAATATGTTTAAAGTTCATTCAAAAAAGAAGTATGGCGCACCAAAAACAGTTGACGGCTGGATCGTGAAATTCTTTCCTTACGACAAAGAGGGCCATCGCAACAACCTGAAAAATCTCAAAGGGATAAACAGCAGTGACAACCTGCCCGATGAAATTGTCCGGGTGGACATGAAATATATTGACAACAAGACAGGTACTACAACGCCACTGGAACTTTGGGCAGGTTTTGCCGGACTTGAGCAAAACAGCGGCAACTTTGCCCTGACACCCAAAATTGGCTGGATGATCAGAAAAAAGGATGTTGACAAAACAGGTTTGAAACAATCACTGGAGCTGGAAAATAGAGGAGGCTGGATTTCCATCCGGGTAAAGGAATTCCCGGAAGAACTCCTGGATTTAAAAGAGATAGAGCATATTGAGATAGAATTTCTTGACGAAATCATTATTCCCGAAGAATTTGCAAACAACAAGGTCAAAAGCTTAACCCTGACAGGCAAAATCAGCAAACCGGGAATTGACCGGCTGATAAAATTATTCCCCGACAGCCGAATGATTATCAACGGAAAACTGGTAAACGGAAAAGCTCAAATTCCGTGGATTGGATAAGGTTGGGTTCAAAAGAAATCCTCATCCCGTAAGTTTAAGCAAGTCCTGTTTTTCAATCAGATTCTGAAGGGTTACTCCTTGGAGATAATTGATGATGATACCATTTAGCTCACTGTAAACCAACCTGCTGGGGCATTTGTCCCTTCGGCTGCAATCGCAGACATCTGACACGCATTCCACAACGGCAATGGCCGGCTCAAACGCCTGAAAAATATCGTAAATAGTGATTTTGTCTGCCGGACGGGTAAGCACATACCCGCTCTTTTTCCCTTTCGCATTGACAATCAGTCCGGCAATTTTCAAATCACGGATAATATGGTCAAGATATTTTACTGAAATATCCTGATTTGTGGCAATATCCTTTTGAAAAACCCCCGATTTAGCCGGGTGGCTGGCTATTTCAAGCATTGCCCGGATTCCGTATCTCGTTCTGGTATTAAATTTCACAGTAAAGCCAAACTAAGCGGTTTTAATTGAAATTTTAAAATTAATAATTATTTCGTCAGACAACTTAATCAGCCCCATCATTTTTTGGGGCGGTTTCATGGCAAAATCGGAAAGCCGGATGGTTACATCGCCCGTGAGGATCTGAAGCTCAGGGGAAATGGCATGAACAGAATAACTGGAATGAAGCTTTTGCGTGATGCCCGAAAGTGTCACCTGCATGGGAATGGAGCGCAAGTCGCTTCCGGTTAAAATTTCCTCAAATTCCGGGGCGTCAATCCCGATGGTTGCTACCGGATATTCGGCAGCATTGAGCATTTTCCGAAAATCCTGCAGCATGAGTTTATTCTGGCATTCAAGCAAATTGACCGGAATGTTGAAAATGAGCGAATGGGCTTTCATTTCTCCTGGAACATGGCTTAAAGAATTCTTTTTCTGTGGGTTATTCAAGTAAAAATTAAAACGGTTGATATTGGTCTCCCCGGTTATGGTCATCTCTACCAGTTGCGAATCGGTATTTTCCATCGCAAAATTGCGGGCGCTTTCAGCCGGTGCATTTCCAGCCGAAAAAAATCTAAAGAAAAGAATCCAAACAATCACTTTTTCCATTCCGGTCTTATTTTAAGCGCTGCCTGAAAAAGCAGCCTGTTGTTATCCGCTAAAACGATATGCCGGCTTCAAGCATAAAGCCTTTAAATCCGGCTTTGTCTCCGTATGTTGCATTAAAGTTTTCATACTTCTGGTCAACATATTCCAGTTTCATCGCCACATTTTTGGTCATAAACCATCCGCCGGCCAGCTGCAAACGGCTGACCTGCATCTGTGGCGAAGTTTCCTTGTTGGCTACCGTATTATACCGTGCGCCTAAGAACCACTGCTCCTGTCTGCCCATCCGGTAAATCGCCTCTATGGCCGACTGCACAAAATCATAATCAGCAGCTTTCGTAGTAATTCCCCTGGCTTTTTCCAACGTTCCGAAAAGCTCCAGTCCCGAATATTTCACGAAAAGATTGGCAACAAGCGTATTGTCTTTCGTAAATGTACCCGGACTAAAGTTCCCTGACGTGAAATTTTTGCTGACGTCAAATTCCGATCCGTCGCCTGCCTGATTATTCATCACAAAATAGTAGCGTGAGCCGGTGCGGTCGCCGCTGTGAAGCGAGCCGGAAAGGGTTTTGCCCTGGTGGGAACCGGAAAGTGTTGCCCGCAGGCGCAGTGCATCCGAAATTTGTTTGTCATAGGATGCTTTCCACACAAAAGCCAGCTCATCCGTCAGATTCCGTGCAATATATTTTTTGGCTTCGCCTGTGCCTTCTGTTGTTGCCGGCGCCGGACTCAAAGTTCCGTTATTGACGCCTCCCAAAAGCAGCCATCCGGAATGACGAAACATCACTTCAACCCCGGTGTTGGTGGTGTAATCATCCAAAATATAATTTCCCACGAAGGCATTCCGCAAAACATTGCCATTGTCTGAGCGGCGAAAATGCTGATCGCCAACGTTGGGATGCATCACCCCGGCTTTGATGGTCAGGTATTCCATCAATTTATCGGAAGCAGGAAGAAACGGCATTTTGTCAATGAGCAGATAACCGCCTTTTACCCATGCCTCATTGTGATGACGCGATGAAAGATAGGTCTCCAGATTGACCTTTATTCCCGGGGCAAGAAGCGTATTCAAATTGAAATTTGCCGTAGGCAGATTCAAGTTTGAACCCAGTACAATCAACGGATAAGCCGGATTATTCGCTTCATGGTCCAATGCCTGGTACTGGATGGCAAAATCGCCTCCCACCTCAACTTTCACCTTTGTAAAGGATTCACTTTCTACTTTTGGTTCTTCGAATTGCTGGGCATAGCCTGCAGCAGCGCTAAAAAACAGAAAAGACAATACGATAATTTTTCGCATAACAGGGTTTTATTTTTATTTGACTTCAGATAAAGCTTTTTCAGATTGCATCATAAAGGAATATTCAAGCGTGATTTCATCACCGGTTTTGATTGTTCCCATCATTACGGAGGGCGGAACAATCCCGTAGTCACTCATTTTCATTTGAAAGCTTCCGGTAACCGAAATATTTTCACCCGATTTGACCTCTCCTGAAAACGGGAGTTCCACATTGCGTGAAACGCCGGCAATTTCAAGCTTACCAACCACATTCCCGCTGAAAGAATTTCCGTTGGCTGATTCCATTTTCACTCCGGACTGACTGAATTTAACAGCTGAAAACTGCTTAACCTTCAGCGCTTCATGTGCCTTATTGTTCATCAGTTTTTGCTCGCCCAGAATATCAGAAGACTTACAGTTAAAGGAAACCCCGGATATTTCAAAGTTTTTCCCTTCACCCTCTCCCAGGATCATTTCACTTTTAAAGTTTTTGGCATCCATCTGCCAGTCATGGAGGGTGGAAGTTCCTTTAATAATAACTTTACTTTGTCCGGGAACCGTTGAGAAAATTTCCTGTCCGTTTAAAACCATGGTGAACAGCATGGCCGACATGAGTACGAATGATTTCAGATGTGTTTTCATATTTAACCTATTTATCCTATTGAATTGATAGGGTAAATTTCAGAATAAAAAATATAAGATGTCAAATTTTAAAATATGTTATAAAACATACTTTTATAAAACATACTGAAAATCAAGAAAATAAAATCGAACAAAAAAGTCTTCTGTATTTAACTGTCTTTCTAATCTTTGTAAAACGGAAGAACAAAATAGGTGTAGATATGGCATCCTACGCAAATTCTGAAACCCAGTTCAAGCGTTGCAAAAAAGATCAGAATGGCGGCTATGACCATTGAGGCGGTGTGCAAGTGCAGCAAAAAAAGAAGTGAAATGATAAACGACATCAAAAATCCCAACCGGGCTGCAAAAATCTTGGGTGCCTGATTGATTGGCCGTTTGGGTAACCCAAGCAGGCCGGCAAGTGCAACACTTGCATGTTTCACCGGGCTGAATGCTGAAAAATTAAAAGCACGCAGAAAGAAATCGGCGGTAATAAACAACAGAAAAAGAACGGAATGAAAAAGAAATCCGGCCACTACAAATAGTATGACAAACAGGGCATTAAGCCGGGTTACCTGTTCATTTATCATTTGATCGGAAATGGGACATATTAAATTTCTCATGGCTGTATTTTTTAAAGCAAAACAATCTCACACATTAATAGAATACAAAATTGTCTTTTATTTTACAATTAGCCAAAAAATTGAGAAAACATGGCAAAAACTTAACCCTGCGCAAGCTGAACAAAAAACTGCTATTTTTGTACAAAATTCAATGAATGAACCAGAGGTTGACAATATTTATTTTGCCGGTTTTAATTTTGCAGATACCCTCTCAGAATGAAATTGGCCCCGAAGGGTACAAGCTGGCATGGCTTGCTCTGGCTTTCGTCATTGCCGGACTACTCCTTTATTTATGGGCAAAAAGGGGTAATTTTTTTCAATTTTCTTTGCCCAAACGAAAAAAGGTAAGTGTCGGCCTGAAAAAAAACCGTTCATTTCGTCCCGACTCCATTGAGCTTACCATCGTAAACACCGGAAAAGCAGATCTGGATATTGATGCTCCGCTTCTCATATTCAGCGGAATGTGGCACAAGCGAAAATTCAGACTGAAAGGGATGAATACTTACAGGATATATCCATTGTATCTGGTTAAAGGGGACGATCACACGCTGAACATCGATCTGAGCCAGTTTTACGGGTTCGATAGAACCCTGAAAAAACTGCCCAGACTGAAAGTAGTTGTTTCAGAAGTGAGCGGAAGAAGGTTAGGCAGCAGTAAAGTTCTGCTGCGCAATACATTATTCAATGTGTAATGAGGGATTGGAAATTTAATCATGTCGATTTTTCTACATATCCGTTTTATGACGGGGATGACCTGGGCGTTTTCTGGACACCGGAAAAAACCACAGTGAAAATCTGGGCGCCCACGGCAAAAAAAATAGAATTCAGACTCTATAAAGACGGAAAAGCTGGCGAAGAGTTCTACAAAACCACGCTCCAGCCTAACGGCAGCGGAACCTGGTCAACCGTTCTGAATGGCGATTACGAAGGGAAATTTTACACCCTTCGCATAAACGACGGCGAATGGCTTGAGGAAACCCCCGACATTTATGCGCGTTGTGTTGGTGTGAATGGTTTGCGCGGAATGATTTACAATCCGGCAAAAACCAATCCCGGAGGGTGGGAAAAGGATAAAAAACTTCCGTTCAAAAATGTTAACGATGCCATTATCTATGAAGTCCATGTCCGTGATTTTTCAATCGCCGCCTCTTCAGGAATTGAAAACAAGGGAAAATTTCTGGGCTTCACAGAAAATGATACCAGGTCACCCGACGGACTGCCCACCGGCCTGTCCCACCTGAAAGAGTTAGGCATTACGCATGTGCATCTGCTTCCGGTGAATGATTTTTATACGGTGGACGAAGAAAATCCTGCTGAAAAATACAATTGGGGATACGACCCTCTGCACTACAATGCGCTGGAAGGCTCTTACGCAACCGACCCGTATGACGGCGGCAGAAGAATCCGGGAATTCAAACAACTGGTGCAGGCGTTGCACCATGCCGGAATCGGTGTGGTGCTTGATGTGGTGTATAACCACACCTATTTTGCAAAAGAGTCGGT
Organism: uncultured Mariniphaga sp.; assembly: GCA_964624645.1. GTDB lineage: Bacteria > Bacteroidota > Bacteroidia > Bacteroidales > Prolixibacteraceae > Mariniphaga. The sequence continues at coordinate 18,440 of CAZVAD010000017.1, read as the reverse complement.
TTTTAATCAGACCGTGCCCGGCTATTTTTACCGCCAAAGACCGGACGGCACGTTTGCCGATGCTTCGGGGTGTGGCAATGAAATGGCTACCGAGCGCGCCATGGTGCGCAAATATATCATCGATTCGCTGAAATACTGGGCGGAAGAGTTTCACATCGACGGATTCCGTTTTGACCTGATGGGAATTTTTGACCTGGATACCATGAATGCCATCCGGCAGGAATTGCCCGGGCTGCTACTCTATGGCGAAGGCTGGACGGCTGACAAAAGCCCCATGCCGGAAAACCGGCGCGCCATGAAGGGAAATCTGAGTAAACTGCCGGGGATTGCCGCTTTCAACGATGATTTCCGCGATGCGCTGAAAGGAAATGACGGTTTGAAAAAGAGCAAGGGATTTGTCAGCGGACTGAGCCTGCGCGAAGAATCGGTGAAGTTTGGCGTGGTTGGCGCTGTGTATCATCCGCAGATTGTTTACAGCTATGTGGAAACATCGAAAAGTCCCTGGGCAAGTCAGCCGGGGCAGTGCATCAACTATGCCTCGTGCCATGACAACTACACCCTTTGGGACAAGCTGAAATTCAGCTGTCCGAAAGCTTCTGACGAAGAGATGCGAAAGATGGTGAAGCTGGCGGGAGCGCTGGTGCTGACCTCGCAGGGAATTCCTTTCCTGCATGGAGGGGTGGAGCTTTGCTACACAAAAGGCGGAAATCCAAATTCGTACAAATCCCCCGATGCAGTGAACCAAATCGACTGGGAAAGAAAAAAAACCTGTTACGATGTTTTCGATTATTACCGGAAACTTATCCGGTTGCGAAAGGAGCATCCGGCTTTCCGCATGGCCACCGCCAAAGAAATCCAGGCTAATATCAGTTTTTGCACCGGATACCAAACCGGTATCGTCAGTTATTGCATCAACGGAGAAGCATCGGGCGATTTATGGAAGGAAATCATTCTGCTTTTCAACGGCAACCGGGAGGATACCCCACATCCCCTCCCCGATGGTAATTACCGGATTATGGTGCAGGGAGACGATTTTTTCAACGAAGAAAGCAGCGGAAAAACCGTTTCAGGCAAAATAATTTTACCGGCAGTATCCATGATGATTCTCGTGAAAAACGAAGCCTAAAATACAGACATCAACAGGTCAATATCCTTTGAAGGCAGGTTGAAAAGCCTGCCGATATCGTGGTTGGTCAAAATTCCGGAATAGATATAAACTCCCTTGCGGAATCCCCTGAAATTTTTGATGTAGTTGTGCATTCCTCCGCTGTCGCCAACGGCAAGCAGAATGGGAAGCAAGTTGTTGCTCAGCGCAATGGAAGCAGTCCGGGAAACAATGGCCGGGGAATTCGGCACACAGTAATGCACGATTCCATGTTTTATATAGACCGGATTATTCAGGTCTGTGCAGTGTGTTGTTTCAAAACAACCTCCCTGTCCGGCATTAAGGTCAATAATCACCGAGCCTTCTTTCATTTGTTTTACCAGATCTTCGGAAACCCTGTATTTCGGGGTGGTGTTAAACTGCATGGCTCCGATTACCGCATCGGCAGAAACAAGCGCTTTGCGCAAAACCCGCGGATAAAAAACCGAAGTAAAAATGCGGCCGTCCAGTTTATCTTCAAGTTTGCTTAAATTATGCACCGACGTATCGAATACCTTCACCAGAACGCCCAGGCTCAGCGCGGCGCGTGCAGCATACTCGGCGGCAGTGCCGGTGCCGATAATCACCAGTTCCGACGGTGTGATGCCGGTTACTTCACCAAGCAAAACGCCCTTTCCGCTCCGGGTATTGCTCAGGTATTCACTGGCAATGGTGATGGCCGTGGAACCCGCAATCTGGCTCATCTGATGAACAAAAGGCAAAAAACCCTGCTCGTTTTCAATATTTTCATAGGCGATGGCGGTTATCTTCTTCTGCATCATCTGTTTCAGCAATGTGTTGCTCTGCGCCTGATACGGCATATTGGAAAACAGCGCCTGACTCCCTTTCAATGAATCCATCTCTTCAATGTCGAACGGAGCAATGCGGAGCACCACGTCGCATTGGAAAGTCTCCTCCTTTTTTTCAACGATGACCGCACCCGCCGCACGGTATTCGTCATCCGAATAGTTGGCCATTTTCCCGGCGCCCTTTTCAATATAAACCTCATGGCTGTATGATGTCAGCAGGTCAACGGCCTGCGGAGTGAGCGGAACACGGTATTCCACCTTGGAAAAGTCCGAGGGGATGCCAATTTTTATTTTCTGCCCTTTGCTTTTTATTTCCAGCATCTCTTCCTGAGGCATCAGCATGGTTTTTGAAACCATCCCCCTCTCTTTTGTTCCTTCGCGGGTTGTCATGTACAATCGGTTTTAAACAGTAAAACGGAGCGCCAAGTTACACTCTGTCATCTAAATTTCAAAATTTTGCAGTAATCTCCCTTTCTTCGTTTTCCAGAACTTCAATTTTCACTTCCACATAATCCTGCGGCAACAGGGATTCAATTTTTTCAGGCCATTCAATCAGGCAATATTTTCCGCTGTAAAAATAATCTTCATACCCTAAGTCAAAAGCTTCCTCCAAATCCTTTATCCGGTAGAAATCAAAATGATAGATCGATTCTCCGTTTTTGGTTTTGTATTCATTGACAAGGGCAAATGTCGGGCTGGTAACATTGTCGTCCGTTCCAATGGCTTTACAAACCGCCTGGATAAACGTAGTTTTTCCTGCTCCCATTTTGCCGTAAAATGCAAATATCCGCTGCCCGGGGAAACCGGAAATCAATTTTTCTGCAACGCCATCAAGGGTTTTTATAGAGTTTACTTTTTCTGAAAACATAAATTGCTTTGATTGAACAGAACAATGAAAAATAAAATCAACTTTGAAAAACGGTTGTTTTTCACGCAAATTTACAATTTTTCACACGATTAATGAATACCCTGCCGTTCCGCAGAGAATAAGACGAAGTAAAAAACTCACCTTTTGATCTTTTTTTCGGTTTTTAATGGCAAAAACATTAAATTTGACAAAATTTAAAAATCAAATTTTGTGAAATGCGCCATACGAAAGTAATATCATACAACTTTTCTCTTCATGGCAAGTTGAATTTCTTACAGTAAAAAAAATCATTAATTATTAGAAAAATGAAAATACCAGCAGAATTGAAATACACGGAAGACCATGAATGGATTCGTGTTGATGGTGAAATTGCCACCGTTGGAGTAACCGATTTTGCCCAGGGAGAATTGGGTGATGTAGTATTCATTGAAATTGAAACCGAAGGCGAGGAGCTTGACAAAGGCGAGACTTTCGGAACAGTGGAGGCGGTGAAAACCGTATCTGACCTGTTTATGCCCGTGGGCGGCGAGATTGTTGAAGCCAATGCAGCGCTGGCCGATGAGCCGGAGCTGGTCAACAAGGACCCGTACGGCAAAGGCTGGATGATTAAAATCAAAATGAGCAATCCTGCCGAACCGGATGAATTGCTTTCCGCGGATGATTACCAGAAAATGATTGAAAGCTGAGCCTTTGCAGCCATTCCTGCAAAAGGTTTTACTGCTTTCGCAGGAAAAAGAAACCGGAACTGAATTTCAATTCCGGTTTCTTTTTATTCAACAAAATATTCTCCGGGGTTTCAGCCCGGAAATGAAAAAATCAACCGCATTTTGATGATCCGCAGGTGAGACAGGTGAGGCAACCTTCCTGATAAACCACATTATCTGAGCCGCAATCTTCACACAACGCATCTTCCGCCAGAGTTCCGTCAGGAATATATTTTTTCAGTGCACGCGCAACTCCTGCTTTCCATGAATTGATGGTTTCATTGTCGAATTGCAGGCTGGTAACCAGCTCAACCACTTTATGAATGGGCATTCCGTGCCTCAGCGTCCCGGAAATGAGTTTGGCATAATTCCAGAAAACCGGGTTAAATTTGTAGGAAAGTCCCTCGATGGTTGTTTTATACCCGCGCTTGTTGACGTATTGAAAATCGTAGCGCGAATTTCCGTCGCTGTCATAACTTTTGATGATAAATCCCCCGGTGATTGAGCGGGGCAGCAAAATGCCGTCTTCATCGTCGGACAATCCAGTGAAGATTTCGTAGGGTTTATTGTCCATCACCCCCATAAATGCAATCCATTTCTCCTTATTATTCTGGAAACGAACCACATCAGCCTCCAGTTTTTCAGGCCGCTTGGTCGGGAATCCCGATTTTTTCTTCTCCGAACCGCTGTTGGAGATAAGTACGCCTGAACGGGAGCCGTCACGGTAAACGGTCACTCCCTTGCATCCGCTTTTCCACGCTTCAAAATAGAGCTGACCAACCAGTTCTTCCGTGGCGCTTGCCGGAAGATTGATGGTTACACTGATGGAGTGATCCACCCATTTTTGGATTCTGCCCTGCATCCGCACTTTGGAAAGCCAGTCCACGTCATTGGCAGTGGCCTTGTGATAGGGGGATTTTTCAGCTATTTCATCCAGCTCTTCCTGGGTATATTCCCGGTTGATATCGTATCCGTTGATTTCCATCCATATTTTAAACTTGTGATGAAAAACGGTGTATTCTTCCCAGTGATCACCCACTTCATCCACAAAATCAACGCGGACATCCTTGTCGTTGGGATTCACTTTTCTCCGGCGTTTGTAAAAAGGCATGAACACCGGCTCAATGCCCGATGTAGTTTGCGTCATCAGGCTTGTGGTTCCGGTGGGCGCAATGGTCAGCAAAGCAATGTTGCGGCGGCCAAATTTCACCATATCTTCGTATAAACCCGGGTCTGCATCTTTCAGCCTGTTGATGAACGGATTGTCTTTTTCCCGTTCTGAATCGTAGATTGAAAACGGCCCGCGTTCTCTGGCAAGAAAAACAGAAGAGCGGTAAGCTTCCAGGGCAACGGTTTTGTGAATTTCTTCCGAAAAATTGGTAGCGATGTCGCTGCCGTAGGTCAGCCCGAGCGCTGCAAGCATATCCCCTTCGGCAGTAATTCCAATGCCCGTCCGGCGTCCTTCGTTTGCCTTATATTTGATATTTTCCCAAAGTCTTCTCTCAACCGCCTTGATTTCTTCCGGCTCCGGATCGGCATCCACTTTTTCAAGAATGGCATCAATTTTTTCAAGCTCAAGGTCGATGATGTCATCCATGATGCGCTGGGCATAATGAATATGTTCCTTAAAAAGGTCGAAATTGAACTTTGCCTTTGCCGTAAACGGATTTTCCACATAGGAATAAAGGTTGATGGCCAGCAGGCGGCAACTGTCATACGGACAGAGCGGAATTTCGCCGCACGGATTGGTTGAAACGGTACGGTACCCCAAATCGGCATAACAATCAGGCACCGATTCTCTGATGATGGTATCCCAGAATAAAATGCCGGGTTCGGCTGACTGCCATGCATTCCGGACGATTTTGTTCCAGAGTTTCTGGGCGTCTGTCTCTTTCGTGTACAGCGGATTGTCGGATTGCACCGGATAGGTCTGCTGATACATTTCCCCTTTTTCAACCGCCTGCATGAAATCGTCCTGAATTTTCACCGAAACATTGGCTCCGGTAACTTTTCCCTGTTCCAGCTTGGCATCTATAAAATTTTCGGAATCGGGATGCTTGATTGAAACCGACAGCATGAGTGCGCCGCGCCGGCCATCCTGAGCCACTTCGCGGGTGGAATTGGAGTAGCGCTCCATGAACGGAACAATGCCGGTTGAAGTGAGCGCCGAATTTTTCACCGGCGAGCCTTTGGGCCGGATATGCGACAGATCGTGCCCGACGCCGCCACGCCGTTTCATCAGCTGCACCTGCTCCTGGTCAATTTTCATAATTCCGCCATAAGAATCCGAATTGCCATTGTTACCCACTACAAAACAGTTGGAAAGCGACGCAATCTGATATTCATTGCCAATCCCGGTCATTGGACCGCCCTGCGGCACAATGTAGGCGAAATCCTTCAACACGTTGAAAATTTCATCTTCAGTCAGCGGGTTGGGATACCGCTTTTCAATGCGTTCAATTTCGCGGGCAAGCCGGCGGTGCATATCATCGGGGGTCTTTTCAAAAATATTCCCGAAAGAATCTTTCAGGGCATATTTGTTCACCCACACTTTTGCAGCCAGATCATCGCCTTTAAAATAAGACAAAGAAGCCTTCACCGCTTCATCCTGGGCAAATATCTTTTTTTCAGACATTTTTCTAATTTGTACTTCTTCAACAGCCATAATTTGTTATCATTTAGTGTTTGAATTTCATCTTCAAATTGCGTGATGCAAGATATGACAGAAACAAAATATTAAGCAAACTTTTTTCTTTTAAATATCCAGAAGTTATCAACTTCAAAGACATATATTTCTGATTGTCAAAAATATATCCTGTTATTTAATCGGAAATGTTTACAAATTCTGATCACTTTCACTATTAACGAACACTTTTCATGGGGAGATTACAGCGTTAAATATTTGAATTTTTTCGTCCTCAATACGTTATGCACAATGCAAAAGTGAAATTTTAAATACGGAAACGATTTTATGGGGAAAATAACGATTTTTTAATGGACTTTTAGACGAAAAAATTCAGGAGATCAATAACTGAACAATAAAAAAATTGCCTGCAAAATCTATGCGGAAAACATCAGGTGTTAAAAACTTTTTCCATGATTAATCCGGTGGAACCTGTGTTGTTTTTCACATAGTTTTTGCAAATCGCAGATGCTGTCTGATGTTTGGCAGCATCGCCCAATAATTCCGACAATCTTTCTTCAAGCCCGGAAAAATTATGAATAGAAAACGCACCACCCAGATTTTTCAGATCAACCGCTTCCTTGAACTTTTCACAGTTGGGGCCGAAAACCACAGGAAGCCCGAATGTAGCGGCTTCCAGAATGTTGTGAATGCCTACTCCAAACCCGCCGCCGATATATGCAACGTCTCCGTATTGATAAAGCGAGGAGAGCAATCCGACCGAATCAATTATCAACACCTGTGCGTCAATATTATTTTCGTCGCTCGCACTGCTTAACCTGACGAAAGGATTTTTCAACGATTGCCCGAGCCTCTTGATATTTACTTCGGTGACTTCGTGCGGTGCAATAATCATCTTCACCTCCGGGTGGCTGTTGACAAAAGCTGCAAGCAGCTCTTCGTCAGGCTTCCAGGTGCTCCCTGCAATCAGAACGGGTTGCTTGCCCCTGAACTTTTCAGCAACAGGCACTTCCCTTGCATTCTGCGCAATAGCCGCCACCCGGTCAAAACGGGTATCGCCCGAAACGGTGTAATTATTCAGTCCGACGGAGCGGAGCAGACCGGCTGAACTTTCATTCTGCACAAAAAAATGTTCCACCTTGAAAATGATTTTCCGGTACCATTTCCCAATCAGGTTTTTCTTGAAAAATTGTTGATTTTCCCTGAAAATTGCCGAAACAATATAAAGTGGAATGTTATTTTTTTTCAGTTCATCAATATAAAAATGCCAGTATTCATATTTTATGAAAAAAGCTTTTTCAGGATGAACCAGACGAATGAACCTCCGTGCATTGCTGCGTGTATCGAGGGGCAGATAGGAAACCACATCGGCCAGTTCGTAATTTTTCCGGATTTCGTAACCAGACGGCGAAAAAAAGGTGAGCAGTATGCTGAGTTCCGGGAATTGCTTTTTTACCGCTTCAATGAGCGGGCGTCCCTGTTCAAATTCACCAAGCGAAGCACAATGCACCCAGATATACCGTGAGTTGGCTTCAATTTTTCCCTCCAGATTTTTGTGCCAGTTTTTGCGGCCTTTCACAAACTGCCGGGCTTTTTCATTGAAAAGCGATGCCGCTTTCACGGCAAGTGAATAAAGAAACACAGCTATCCGATAGATACAAGTCATGATAAGTGGCTAATGGTATTGTATAGATTTTTGCGCCTTTTGTGTGAAATGATTTCCCTGGAATTTCTTCAAAAAATGAAAAAATAGCCTGTACACATCTGTAAAATACGTGGTTATATGAAAATCCATAATCTTCCGAATTTATTTATTCAAAGAAACTGCTGTTTCCTGAAATATTCATAAATGGTGATATTCATCAGCAGCAACAGGAAGAAGCAGAAGAAATCTTCCACCGGAATGGTGAAAATCCGGATTCCCAGATTGTGAGCGTGGTCATACTCCACAACCGGGAGCGCCGTCAACAATCCCCTGACAACCAGAAAAGGCACAAGAAAAACGAGCCAGGTGAGGTAAAACTTGGTGTAGTGCTGCTTAAACCGGTTACGGAAAATGGTGTACCCAAAATAGATAGTGAGCAGGAAAAAAGTGAAAAACGTATAGACTTTCTGCCGTGCGAAATAGGCAGTCAGCCCGAAAGCAACAAGCAACACCAGACTTACAGCTAAAAAAAGGTTGGGTTTTTCAAATCCAGGAAGCCTGACAACCAGCGTTTCATAAAGAAAAACAGAACTGTAGGGAACTACAAAATAGAAAAGCCACTCTTCCACCGGAATATTCATAATGTTTATCCCGGTCAGATAGGCCGGATTGAAACTCCAGATTTTCAGCCCGGAAAAACGCATATCCCACAAAAGGAAAACGACTCCCGAGAAAAAAATGGCAGGAAAAAGGTATTTCAGTTTGGCATAAAATCGAATCCGTTGGTTGAAGGTGAATGCCAGCGGAACCGCCAGCAAAGCCAGCATCAGCAGCAAATACGTATAGTTCCTGAATTCCATAGCCGATAATTTCGGGTAAAGGTAAAAGAAAATAATTGAACCTGAAAAGGAGCATCATGCCATAAGCCCTTCCGATTCTCCCAATCTCATAATATCCAGAGGAATGAGGTTTTTCATCAAAAGGAAAAGGGCAGCTCATCAGCTACCCTTAAATGTTAACCCCCAAACACACAAGCAATACAGAATGTATTGCACCACAAATGTAAGATAAAAAATACACTATTCAAATTTTCAGGGAAGTATTTGCGACCTGACTGAAGAATCTGCCGGCAGGAAAATTTCCATCTTTGACAAAAGACACCTAATTCTCAGATGATTCTGCCAGTATACCCGGCTCTGACGGAATGATCTTCCCCAATTCAATCAGCAGGGAATCCTTCAGGAGGACATATTCGTCCATTTTCTCCTGATGCACCGGTTCAACCGGCGGCGCTTCCACCTTGAGCGGATCCACGGGATTTCCGTTTTTATGCACCCTGAAATCAAGATGCGGGCCGGTAGCCAGTCCGGTTGCACCAACAAACCCGATTACCTGTCCCTGTTTCACACGCGACCCCACGGTGACGCCCTTCCCGAATCCGGAAAGGTGCATGTAAGTTGTGGTATAAACCGAATTGTGTTTGATTTTCACATAATTTCCCGCTCCTCCCGCCTGAAAGGCACGTGTAACAACGGTTCCGTCGCCGATGCTCCGGACCGGAGTGCCGCTCGGTGCGGCATAGTCAACTCCGTGATGAGGCCTTCGGATACGAAGTACCGGATGCAGGCGGCTGTTGGAAAAATGGGAACTTATCCGGGAAAACTCCAGTGGAGATTTCAAAAAAGCCCGGCGAAGGCTCATTCCTTTTTCATCGAAATAGTCAAAACGGTCATCCTGATCAAACCCGAAAGCAAAATTCTCAGCGCCCGCATGGTCAAATTGTACGGCATAAATTTCGCCAATCCCGACATACGCCGAATCCACCAAAAGTTCCTCATAAATTACCCGGAACCGGTCACCTTTTTGAATTGCATAAAAATCAATTGTCCAAGCAAAAATATCAGAGAGCCTGAGTGCAAGCACCGGATCTAATCCATTATCTTTCATTGTGTTCCAAAGTGAGCTTCTAATCTCGCCAAAGCCCGTGCACAATTTTTTCTCAATCTCCTTTTCGCCCCGGTAAACCTTCAGGGAGTCAAACAGCTCAAAAACATAATAGTCGGTGGCTGAGTTTTCGTAAACAAAAAATCGTGTATCGCTAATGGAGTCTGCGGTTTTAAAAACGGCATAATTTTGACCATTGCGAATTTTTCGCACATCGAAAATATCTTTGGACTGCCGGGCAATCTGATCAATTATTCCCATAGCCACACCATAGCCGCTTAAAATATGGCTCAGATGCTGATTTGGCCCTACTGTCCCGATTTCAACATGAAAGGAATCCACAGGCAGGCCATATTTATATACCGGAAGCGTTGTTGTAACAGAATCTGTTTCAACCAAACCCTTTTTTCTTTTCCCCTGATTAAAATGACACGTAGAAAATATTAAAACGCCAATCAAAATAAGAAGAACCGGCAATACAAGAATATTTTTCCAATTCATTTCTGCTTACAATTTTAATTTATCAAATCCTTTCCCGTAAACTCCCATCACGCTTCCCATGGTAATGAAGGCATCCGGGTCAAGTTCCTTAATTTTCCTGAAAATCATACTGGTCTCCTTTTTTCGGACAACGGACACTATAATTTTGGTCTCTTCGCGGGTGTACCAGCCTTTTCCGTCTAAAATGGTTACTCCGCGGATAGCTTCATTGTTGATAAAATCAGCAATTTTTTCATATTCCTTCGAATAGATGAACATCTGTGCCGAGCGGTTGGCGCCGCTCAGAAATGAATCGAGCGAATAGGAAACCACCCACATGGAAACGTAGCCATAAACCAGTTTTTCAGGCGAACGGAATACAAAATAGGAGGAAGCGATAATAATGACATCGCAATACAATATAATTCTCCCCGGACTGATATTCCGGTATTTGTTGACAATCATGGCAAAGATGTCGGTTCCGCCGGTACTGCCGCCACGTGAAAAAACAACGCCTAATCCAATGCCGCAGGACATTCCGCCCAGCACAGCCGACAAAAACATGTCGTCAACAATCGGTTGTTTCACAATTCCCTGAAAAACGGCAAAAAATGCCGATAGCATGAGAATACTGTAAATCGTTTTTATGCCGAAATTGGCGCCGAGAATCCGGATAGCTATCAAAACAAGAATGACATTAACGGAAAGATAGGTTACACTCACCGGAATTTTCACAGCGTAGTAAATTACCGCTCCTACCCCGCTGATTCCGCCGCCGGTTATTTCTGCAGGCAGCAAAAAAACCATCCATCCAAGGGTAAAAAGCAACAACCCCAGCGTGATGATTGTATAATCTTTGATTGCTGTTACCGACTCTCTTTTCATGCTGATTTTCCTAAATACTGCAAAATAAATGATTCCGGTCAAATTCCGGCAATAAAAAAATCACAATATAGAAAATTAGTCCTTCATTTCATTTTTGAAAAAGGCGTTCAGATGAAAACTCACATTTTATTACTTTTTCTTTTTGCTGAACACATTTTTGATAGATTCCCAAAGTCCTTTCTTCTCAGCCGCTTCCTCCGGCCTTTGAATTTCACGAAGTTTTTCTTCTTTGGTTTTTCCTGCCAGCAGGCGATCCAAAAATGTATTCCGCTCTATTTCAAGAATATCTTTATATGCCGGAATATCCAGGTCTGCAAGCAGTTCTTCGCTCAATGCGGGGAATTTTGCAAATTGCAGATGCCGGTACTGCGGGTCGCTGTATAACTTGCTGAAAAACTTCCCGACAACCGGCAAAGCCATGTATGACCCCTGTCCATAGGTAATGGTGCGGAAATGAATTCCCGGGTCTTCCGCTCCCACCCAGCAACCGGTCACGAGGTTGGGGGTGAGTCCCACAAACCAGCCATCGGATTGGTTTTGTGTGGTGCCGGTTTTGCCGGCAAAATCTCCCCGGATACCATAAGCTGAGCGGATTCTGGTTCCGGTACCGCTATTCACTGCCGATTGCATCATGTGCGTAATCATCCGGCAATTGACATGGTTTAGATTCGTTTTTTGCAGCTCCGGGCGTTCAAATTCTGCCAACAAATTGCCTTCATGGTCTGAAATGGATTTCAGGTAGTATGGTTTTGAGCGGATTCCGTCATTCACCATTGCGGCGTAGGCAAAGAGCAAATCTTTCAGGCTCACGGATGCAACGCCAAGCGCCAGGGACGGCACCTCTGGCAAATCCGCTTCCATCCCCAGTTCGCGGACTGTGGTTATAACCTGATTAACGCCTGTGCGGATCATCACTTTTGCAGCAACGGTATTCACCGACTTTGACAACGCTCCTTCCATGGAATAGTACCCTTCGTGTTTCCCGTCGGAATTTGCCGGCGACCAGTTGTCGTATTCCCTGTAAACCTGCTGAGCCGCCGGGTAATATTCATAGGGACTCAGCCCGTTTTCGAGCGCCGAGAGATAGACAAACGGTTTGAAAGTGGAACCTACCTGTCGCCGGGAAAGTACATGATCGTATTTAAAGAACCGGAAATCGATTCCGCCTACCCACGCTTTCAGCTCGCCTGTAGCCGGGTCCAAAGCCAGAAAACCGGTATTCAAAAAGCGGAGATAATGCTTCACCGAATCCAGCGGAGTGGTTTCAACCGGTCGGAATCCATCGCCGGTGAAAAGGGAAATATTAATTTTCTGATTGAATGCCTCTTCAATCTGCTCCTGCGAAAAACCGGCTTTCACCATTTTGTTGTAGCGGTCTGTGCGGCGCACTGCCCGTTGAAGAATAGCATCGTTCCCCCGCCACGGATCCGCATTTTCCCAGTGCTTGTCAAAAACTTCCTGAAGCCCTTTCATATGTTCCGAAACAGCCAGATTGGCATAGTGCTGAAATGTTGCATTCAGTGTGGTTTCAATACGCAAGCCGTCGGTATATAAATTCCGGGGCTCGCCATTTTCCTTTGGATTTTCTTCACACCACTTCAACAGTTCAGGTTTCAGCATTTCCATAAAATAGGGCGCAGGCCCTTCGTTAAAAGAGATCCGCGTATAATACAGTTCGAGAGGCTTCTCTTTATAGATTCTCCCCTCATCTTCTGTCAGAAAACCATTGCCGACCATTTGCGTAATCACCACATCCCGCCGTTCTTTGGATTTCTCCGGATTAAGCCGTGGATTGAAATAGTTGTTGGCTTTGAGCAATCCCACCAAAACAGCAGCTTCATCAACTGTCAGATCGCGTGGTTTTTTGCTGAAATAACGCTCGGCTGCCACTTCTATCCCAAAAATATTTTCGCCGAAAGGAACGGTATTCAGATAAAGCGTCAGAATTTCCTCTTTGGTGTAAATCCTTTCAAGCCGGTAGGCAATGATCGCCTCCCGCAGTTTATTAACCGGCATGGAAAATATTCCCAAATCGTTGCGTGGAAACAGGTTTTTGGCAATTTGCTGGCTTAACGTACTTCCACCGCCTGCACTCCTGTCCCTGAGAAGGATTGTTTTCACCATTACCCGCAACAATGCAATTTCATCGATGCCCCGGTGCTCATAAAAACGGGAATCTTCCGTGGCAATCAGCGCCTGAATCACATTTGGCGAAATCTCATCAAAAGCCACATTGCTCCGGTTCTCAATGTAGTAGCGTCCGAGCAGTTTGCCATCTTCTGAATACACTTCCGAAGCCTGCGGATTATTGATTTCCCGGAGTTGTGCGGTGTTCGGGATATGCCCCGTGAATCCGAAAAACACCACCAGGAAAAATAGAGAAAGCAGAAACAAGCCCGACAAAAAAATCCCCAAAAGGATAGGAATGGTTTTCCGCCGGAAACTCTTTTTCTTTCCTTTCTTCTTGGTTTTCGCAAGTTTATTTTTGCTGACCTGCTTTTTTCTGGATTCCTTTACTGCCATCTGATGAAATTAAACCCGTAAAATAAGTAAAACGGTTCATGTTTTTTTATATTTCAACACTTCCCATTCATTTTTTTGAAATTCTTACATTTTTACAAAATGCTTTGCCTATTTTTAAAAAAGCAATTTTTTTCTCTCTTTTTGATAAAACAATAAATTTTATAACAATGAATTACAACAAAAATTCCAGAATCTTAATCCTCTCCTTTTTAATGTGCATCTTATCAGGTGTTCCGGCGCTCCCTGCTTTCCCGCAGGGCAAAACCCCGGCTTTTGAAAAATTCGATCTATTTGCCGACGGGAAAACCGATTACACTATTTGTCTCTCCGATGAAGCCTCCGGGTCGGAAATATGGGCTGCAAATGAGCTTCAGCAATGGCTTACAGAAATCAGCGGCGCTTTTTTCAGGATTGTGCAATACGGTGAAACCGGAACTTTACCGGAAGAAAGTGCAAGAATTTATGTGGGCTTCAGTAAGGCGCTCGAAAGCAGGATTGGAGAGAAGGAACCGGATTACAAAGATGAGTCGTTCAGGTATTTCAGCAACGGTCCGGAAATTTATATCTATGGCGGAAAATTGCGCGGCACCATGTATGGTGCGCTGACATTCCTTGAAAATGAATTCGGCTGCCGGTGGTACACACCGATGGTAAAAAAGATACCCTCGTTGAAAAAATATACTTTCGATTCACTTAACCACCAGGAAGCGCCCGGGATTCAGGTGCGGAATGATTTTTTCTATATGGCTTTTGACCCGGTGTGGGCTGCAAGAAACAAAATGAACGGCAGGATGTCGTCAAATCCAGTGAATCAGCCCGGCGGAAGTGAAAGTTACTGGTCAGTACACACTTTTTACCATTTCATCCCTCCGTCAGAATTTTTCGACAGTCATCCCGAATATTTCAGCCTGATTGACGGCAAACGCACTGCAAATGAAAAGGACAACGACTGGAGCAAACGCGGGCAACTTTGTCTCAGCAACCCCGATGTTTTGAAAATAACGAAACAGCGGGTTCTGGAAACCATCCGGAATGACTCCGGCCACATGGTTTATTCCGTTTCGCAGAACGACTGGCGCAATCCGTGTCAATGCAGCAAATGCCAAAGCATTGTGAAGAAATACGGAAATCAGGAATCGGGGATTTTAATCTGGTTTGTCAACCAGGTGGCAGAAGCAGTTAAAAAGGAGTTTCCTGACAAATATATCGGAACGCTCGCCTATCAGTACACCCGTGCGGTTCCTGAAAATATCAAACCGCGCAGCAATGTTGTCATCCGCCTGTGCCCGATTGAAGCCTGTGTGGCTCATCCGCTGGAGTCCTGCCCGAAAAATGAATCATTTGTACATGACCTGAAGGGCTGGTCAGCCATATCGCCACATCTCTACATCTGGGATTATGTGGTAAATTTCAGGCACTACATCATGCCCTATCCGAACTTTAAGGTATTGCAGGAAAATATCAAGACTTTTCAGGAAAACAAAGCCATCGGCATCATGGAGCAGGGATCATATCAGGCACGTGGCGGTGAATTTCAGGAACTGAAAACCTACCTGCTGGCAAAACTGCTATGGAATCCCGATTGTGATGTACATGCTGTCATTGATGATTTTATGTATGGATATTACGGCAGATCGGGGCAATTCATCCGGGAATATTTTGATTTGTTGCAAGACCGGATTACACCTGAAACCCACATGTTTATCGGACTGAAACCGGATGACCCCATTTTTTCTGACGAGCTTATCGAAAAGGCAACCGAAATCTTTAAAAAAGCGAAAAGTGTTGCTGATAATCAGGAAATCCTGAGCCGGGTGGAACTGGCCACTTTGCCCATACTCTACCTGAAATGCAGGCGTTCACCGGTGATTGCAAGAAGTGACGGCACTTATGACAAATTTCTGGAAATTCTTGAAAAAGAGGGAATAAATCTTATTGCTGAATATGGAGATACGGTTGACACCTTTAAGGAGTTTGTCCTATCTGCAAAATAGGAATTGAATCAGAAAAGGTTTCTTGATGAAATTGTTTCTTTTCGTCTTTTCTCCGGAAAGAAAATAAGTGAAAAACAATACAAAAATCCAGGGCTGCGGAAATCGGGAGGCCGAGTGGGTTAAGCTCTGGTTGGCTTCCCGTTGAAATTTCCGTTTTCCCCTGGATTTTACGTTGCTTTTGTTTGCCGAACAAAAGCCTTCAAGCGTCCACTTCCCTGTTATTCATTCAAATTCAGGGTAATAAGTGCAATAGTAACCGTGTTAGAGGTATCTCAGGTTTTTAAAAACCTGTTGTCCTTTTTCGTAAAATGATCATTGAATTCAGCGTTCGGATAATCAGTACATGCCGAGCGTTCGGGTGCTATACAAGATTGATTGATCATCCTTACAAACCTTTTTCAATCACCAATTCATTCTGCAATGAGCAAAGAACTCCTGTTAAATTTTATCGATGGTTGCCGTGTTGCTGATGTATTCTTCCACTTCTTCTTGTTCTCCCAGGTAATTAATTGCCTGCAAGAGAAGCGTTTTGAATTTCTCAGACTGATAAACCTCATCGTTTTCACCCGGTTGAATGTAAACAACTTTTGAGTTGTAGCACATGTTCTCAAGGGCAATAACAGGTAATTTTCCTTGCTGATTGGCAGTCAGCACGGGCTTCACATTGGACAGAACCCTGAAATTTCCGTCTTCATGGTTCTGAGTCCTGAAATTCCGCGGACTTGCCACATTGACGTTTACCCAAACATCATAGCTGCCCGCAGGTTGTTCTTCACCCGAAATGCTTTTTGAACGCCCGACGTTTTCCCCCGTCAGAAGCTTTCCAAAATCAGGCAAATTCTGAGCTGAAATCATGTTTTCATTCAGAAAAATGAATGGTTTGCCTTTTTTTGTCAGGTTCAGATAAACCTGCTTCTCTGATTCTGTAAACTCGTCCCACAGATTACAGAAAACCAGAACATCGAACTGCTGGCTCTCCTCGCCGGCCAATTTCAGGCTTGCTTCCGGCTGAAGAAAATGCGCACATTCGATCTCCGGGAGGGAATCGAAAAACTGAAAAAACCGGTGTGAATCATTAGCAACTTGATCCCCGGTAACTAACATAACTCGAAGAGGCTCCGCATTGACGCTGAATGCGAAAAAAAATGCGGAGACAAGAATCAAAATCTGTCTCATGGTTTTATTTTTAGCGATTTAACACTGCAATGATACTAACAATTTTTTCAAAAACAAATAAATTAAAAGTTTTTTTCACTCATTTGCAGTTGATTAGAAACTTTCCAAATAAGGGGCTCATTGTTAATAACTTTCGGACATCTATTCGCATTGATTTTTCCCAATGCGGATGAGCATATCCAACAGCGCTTTGATTCTCAAAAAAGAATCGAAAAAAATCGGATTCAGGGGTGAATTATTTTAGAAAATAAAATGTTCCGTAGAGCCGGAAAATGACAAAACACCCCGCATGAATTCAGAAATCTGAAATACACCATAATTTTTCACTATGTCTGAACTATATTTCCCGAAAATTCGTTTTAATTCATACTTTTACAAAAAAGAATGCAATGAATTATAAGAACACACTATCAAAAATCCTGATTTCTATTTTTATTCTCGGCTTCTCCGGCTGTCATTTCCTGTTTAATAAAGACGATGAAGAGCCAACGCTAAAATATCTTACGGAATATGAAATGGTGAGTTCATATTCTGCTGATAATGTCAAGCTTGTGTTTGGTGCGTTGACCCAGGAATATCCTGAAGCATCAGTTTTCAATGAAAGGGTGAAATACGGGATAATCGTTTATAAGATACGGTATAAAACCACTTTTCAGGGGAAACCAAAAATTGCTTCCGGGCTGGTCTGCCTTCCGTCAGGTGAGGGTTCTTTTCCTATGCTCAGTATCCAGAATGGCACCAATACCTTACATTCCGAAGCGCCATCAGTAAACCCAAAAGCTGAACCTGTCCTTATGCTCCAAGCCGTCACATCAACAGGTTTTGCGGTAATCATGCCTGATTATCTGGGATTTGGCGCGTCATCAGACATGTTTCATCCTTATTTGCATAAGGAGTCAACTGTCCAAACAGTTGTGGATATGCTGAGGGCAGCAAAAGAGCTGGCCACGGAAAAAGAAGTTTCACTAAATGATGATCTGTATCTTGCCGGCTATTCTCAGGGAGGATGGGCAACAATGCAGGCACAAAAAGCGATAGAGCAGGACTATTCTTCCGAATTCAGGCTGAAAGCAAGCGTCCCGGGTGGCGGTCCCTATGATCTGAATTTCATAAATGAATACATTTTATCACGCGAGACTTATTCCATGCCTTATTATATGGCCTACCTGCTCAACGGTTTCATAGCATTTGAAGGATTGAAAGCTCCGTTGGATCAGATATTTAAGCCGCCCTACAGCGAGCTGAAACTTGCTGAGCTTTTTGACGGAAAACACAGCGGAGGGGAATTAAATCAAAGACTGACAACCAAAGTTGCCGACCTTTTCACGGATGATTACAGAAACAATTTTCAAACGGACGAGAAGTTTGAGCAATTGCGGCAGATTCTTGCAGAGAACAGCATTGAAGCCTGGAAAACTTCCGTGCCCACACGGATAATACACGGAACATCGGACAATTTCGTTCCCATGGAGGTTTCAACAAATATCTACAACGAATTCATAAAAAAAGGCGTAAGTTCCCAACAGGTCCAGCTTGTTCCGATTCCCGGAGCAGATCATTCGGGAGGCGCTACTGCCACAGCGGTGCTAACCATCATCTGGTTTCTGGAGCTGACCAATTAATC
>CAZVAD010000016.1:12409-28873 GCA_964624645.1 uncultured Mariniphaga sp. | reverse complement strand
CTCCCGACATCACTTCTGCAAATAAATAAATCAGCAAAATGGAAACTATATTTAGAAAAAAGCCGGTGTGCATCATTTCCCGGATGGTTATTTTTCCACTGCTGAATACTATGGCATTGGGCGGGGTGGCAACAGGGAGCATAAATGCACAACTTGATGCAATGGCTGCGCTTACAAGTAGGGTGATAGGATTAATATGAAGCGAATGACTCATGGAATAAAGTATGGGCAGGATTATGCTGGCGGTAGCTGTGTTGGAAGTAATTTCGGTCAGAAAATTTATGGATGCAATAACTATCAGAAGCACCAGCCATGGGAATATGCTTGCATCAGCAAAGTGGGCGGCAATCCAACGCGTAAGATCGGTATCTGAAAAGCCTTTGGCAATGGCCAGACCGGCTCCGAAAATCAGCAATACACCCCACGGTAGCTTTTTTGTTGTTTCCCAATCCAAAAGTTTTTCTCCATCGCGCCCTGATGGTATGAGAAAAAGGGCAATAGCTCCGATTATTGCAATCAGAGTGTCGTCAAGTTCCGGAATAAATTTGTTCCACAAAAATGTTCTTGTGATCCAAAAGAAAGCAACTCCGGTAAATACAATCAATACTCTTTTTTCGGGAGTAGTAATCTTGCCGAGTTTTTCAGTGTGTATTTTTGTGTCAGGATTGAGTTCTTTTCCGAGATTTCTTCCCAGATACAGCCAGGTGAGTAAAAGAAGCACAATACTGAATGGCGTGGCAAACAGCATCCAGCTCAAAAATGAAATTTCAATTCCGGCAGATTCCCTGAGCACTGCCGCCAGTATTATATTTGGCGGAGTTCCAATCAATGTTGCCATTCCGCCGATTGAAGCAGAATAGGCAATTCCCAGCATCAGGTTTTTTCCAAAATGCTTGTCGGTTTCAAAATTAACGGCCACCGACATTCCTATCGGAAGCATCATAACTGCAGTAGCTGTATTTGAAATCCACATCGAAAGGAAAGCTGTCGGAAGCATAAAACCGAGAAGCAGACTGCGTTTCCGTTTTCCAATTTTCTCTATGATTTTATATGCAATTCGTTTGTGTAAATCCCATTTTTCAATTGCCAGCCCAATCATAAAACCACCCATAAATAAAAAAATAAATGGATTCCCGTATTGTGCCGTCGTAACTTTGAGGGACAGTGCACCCGAAAACGGGAGTAAAACAACTGGCAGCAAAGAAGTGACAGCCAGTTCTGTAACTTCTGTGATCCACCAATAGGCAACCCAAAGCGTACTGGCCAGCACCGATTTGCCTTCATGCGAAAGTCCGGGTATTTCTGAAAAATAAACCAGTAAAAACAACAAAGGTCCTATCAGAAAATTGAATTTACGAAAGGTCTTTTTGTTCATTGAAAAAGACAAAAATTAGATGGTTACAAATATAAAATAAAACTCCAATGATTGTAATTCAGTGCATTGTATTTATAGCACATTTCCCGGGAATGGATTCTATAAAAAAAGGTTGTAGCAGAGGCCGGTGCAAAACGTGAAATTAATGGCTGATTATAAGAAAGAAAGTCCTGCAATTTGAATATTACAGGACTTTTATATTGTGCCCAGAACAAGACTTGAACTTGCACGGCCTAAAACGGCCACCAGGCCCTCAACCTGGCGTGTCTACCAATTCCACCACCTGGGCAGGTGTCTGTTTCAAAAAACGCGCTGCAAAATTAAAAAATTTCTTCAAATCAAAACGGCTTTGGAAGGAAATGTTCTTTTATCAGCGTGTATATTCCTCTTCAAGCCGGGTTTTGATAACCTTTCCATTCTTAACATTAAAATAAAACCGTTTGGTTTTGGTCACTTTTGGGGTGATAATCGGGTCAAGCGCCAGTTTTCCCTGCCCGATTTCAGCGCTTTGCAACTTTTGTGTCTGTTCAAAAATATAGACAGAATCACCGGCTGCTTCAGAAATGGCCAGTGGCTGACCGAATTGCTTCATCAAGGCTGAAACCGGTTTCCCTGTCCATGTCCTGCTGAGCTTTCGCTGAACACCGCAGGAAACAAACAATAAGAAAATCAGGAATATGTGGAAAAGTCGCAACATGTTGTTTTTCCGGCAAAGTAACTGTAAATTTCTGAATGTGGATTCCGGCAGCGCAATTTTATATTTTTGTTGAAAACCGGATTACCGGCAGCGCTGATAATTTTCTATCTTTGCGCACTGTTGCACAACATGTTCACTATCAAAATTATTAAGCTGCAAAATGATTCATTTTTTTAAAACTGAAAATCATTCAGTTATCGCGGTTGATTCTCCGCTCCCGCTAAGACAAAACGATTTGGAAAAGTTGGTATGGCTGTTTTCCGGGGCTCAGCTCCCGGAACAGGAAACCATCGAAGGATGGTTCATCGGGCCACGGCGTGAAATGCTCAGTCCGTGGAGTACCAACGCAGTTGAAATTACGCAGATTGTCAATATTCACGGCATACTGCGCATCGAGGAATTTTTTCAGGTGGAAGGCGCCCATGTGCCTTATGACCCGCTATTGCAGCAGATGTATCAGAATTTGAACCAGGATATTTTTACCATCAACAGGCCTGTTGAGCCTATCCGGAATATTGAAGATATATCCGCCTATAATGAGCAGGAAAGTCTGGCATTGAGTGAGGAGGAGGTTGAATACCTGAACCGGGTTTCAAAAGAGATGGGGCGACTGCTGACGGACAGTGAAGTGTACGGTTTTGCCCAGGTGAATTCAGAACATTGCCGCCATAAGATATTTAACGGCTTGTTTGTTATTGACGGAAAGGAGATGGAGTCCTCTCTTTTTCAGATGATAAAGAAGACATCAGCCACAAATCCCAATAAAATTATTTCGGCATATAAAGACAATTGCTCATTTGTTGAGGGGCCTGTTGTTCAGCAGTTTGCTCCGCAATTTGCAGATAAATCCGGTTTTTTCAGGGAAAAAACCATTGAAACCGCTTTGTCATTAAAGGCTGAAACGCACAATTTTCCCACAACGGTGGAGCCGTTCAACGGCGCTTCCACCGGGAGCGGAGGTGAAATCCGCGATCGCATGGGCGGTGGAAGGGGGAGTATCCCCATTGCCGGAATGGCTGTTTATATGACCTCCTATCCCCGCACGGAAGCCGGTCGCCCGTGGGAGCAGGCAACAGAAGAGCGCGAATGGCTCTATCAGTCTCCGGAGGAAATCCTGATCAAGGCCACCGATGGCGCTTCCAATTTTGGAAATAAATTTGGCCAACCGCTCATTACCGGCTCATTACTGACTTTTGAGCATTTTGAAAATTTCAAAAAATATGGTTACGATAAGGTCATTATGCAGGGCGGCGGAATCGGCTTCACCAACAAAAAATACAGCCTGAAGGATACGCCGGAACCCGGCGATAAAGTCGTGATGCTTGGCGGAGATAATTACCGGATCGGGATGGGTGGCGGAGCCGTTTCTTCAGTAGCCACCGGAGAATTTAACAATTCCATCGAACTGAATGCGGTGCAGCGTGCCAATCCGGAGCTGCAAAAGCGCGTATTCAATGCCATCCGTGCGTTGGCCGAATCTGATGACAATCCGATTGTATCCATTCACGACCACGGGGCGGGCGGCCACCTCAATTGTCTTTCAGAGCTGGTTGAATCCACCGGCGGCAGGATTGACACGGCAAAACTGCCCATTGGCGACCTCACGTTGTCTCAGAAAGAGATCATCGGAAATGAGTCGCAGGAGCGCATGGGGCTGGTGGTGAAACCTGAAAATATGGAACACCTCAGAAGGATTGCAGAGCGTGAAAGAGCGCCCGTTTATGAAATCGGAAAGGCTACGGGCGATATGCAATTTACTTTTGAGAATTCAGAAACCGGTGAGAAGCCCATTGACTGGCAGCTGGGATATATGTTTGGCAGCGTTCCCAAAACGGTTCTGGAAGACAGTGCCACAGCAACTGAGTTTGCGGAACTTGAGTATTCCCAGGATGATGTTGAGTCTTTCCTGGAAGTTGTGCTGCAACTGGAATCTGTGGCGTGCAAAGACTGGATCATCAACAAGGTTGACCGGTCTGCCACCGGACTTGTTGCCAAACAACAGTGCGCCGGCAGGTTGCAACTGCCGCTGAATAACGTTGGGGTGATGGCGCTGGATTATCAGGGAAAGGCAGGAGTTGCCGCTTCCATTGGCCATGCGCCGGTTGCGGCAATGATTGATGCCGAAAAAGGTTCATTGCTCGCCATTGCTGAGGCGTTGACAAACATCATCTGGGCGCCGCTGACGGACCATATCCGCAGCGTATCCCTGAGCGCCAACTGGATGTGGCCTGCAAAAAATCCGGGTGAAAATGCGCGCTTGTACCATGCAGTAAATGCAGCAAGCAATTTTGCCTGCGATCTGGGAATAAATATTCCCACTGGAAAGGATTCCCTGTCCATGACGCAAAAATATAAGGATGACGTGGTCTATTCCCCCGGAACGGTTATTATTTCCGCATCGGGTGAAGTGTCTGATGTGCGGAAAGTTGTGGAACCTGTTTTGGTAAATGATGAATCGAAGGAAATTCTGTTTGTCGATTTTTCTTTTGCTGAAAGGGCGCTTGGCGGAAGTGCATTTGCCCAGTCGCTGAACCGGATTGGAAAAACTGCCCCGACAGTTGCCGACGCAGGAAAATTTGTGCAGGCATTTGATACGGTTCAAAAACTGATTGAACAGGAATTGCTGCTGGCAGGCCATGATATTGGTTCCGGGGGTTTGATTGCCACTTTGCTGGAACTGTGTTTCAGCAACACTGACGGAGGCATGAATGCCGACCTTACAGGTATTGGTGAAAAAGACATTGTGAAGGTACTCTTCAGTGAAAATCCCGGAATAGTTATTCAGTGTGCTGACAATAATGAAGTTAAAAAGCAGTTGACTGAAAACGGCGTTGCGTTTGTTTCGCTTGGTTTTCCCGCTTCCGACAGAGAGGTACGTGTGAAAAACTTTGAAAGGGCCGTGGATTTCGACATTGATTCCCTGCGTGATTTGTGGTTTAAAACTTCATATCTTTTTGAACGGAAGCAAAATGATGAAGCATTAGCTTTGCAGAGGTTCAGAAATTATAAAAAATTCGGGCTGGAATATGATTTTGGCAGTTTTTCAGGAAAGACAGCCGATTTAGGCATTGATACCAAAAATCGGAAATCTTCCGGTGTCAAAGCAGCAATTATCCGTGAAAAGGGAACCAGCGGCGAGCGGGAGATGGCTTATGCAATGTACCTTGCCGGAATGGAAGTCAGGGATGTGCACATGACCGATCTGATTTCAGGGCGTGAAACGCTGGAAGATGTAAACATGATCGTTTTTGCAGGCGGTTCAACCAATTCGGATGTTTTTGGCGCTGCCAAAGGGTGGGCGGGCGCTTTCAGATACAATGAGAAAGCCCGGATTGCCCTTGAAAATTTCTACCGGAGAGAAGACACACTCAGTTTTGGCGTTGGAAATGGCTGCCAGTTGATGGTGGCGCTGAATCTGATTTATCCGGAACACAAAGTGCAGGCAAAAGTCGCACAAAATGAGTCGGGAAAATTTGAGTCCGCTTTTCTGAATGTGGATATTCTTGAGAATTCTGCAGTGATGCTGAAAAATATGTCCGGCATGAAATTAGGCGCATGGATCGCCTTTGGCGAAGGCAAATTTAGCTTTCCGCTCAGTGAGCAGGAATATGTCATTCCGGTGAAATACAGCCACATGGAGTATCCTGCAAATCCCGGCGATTCTGATTTTTCTGCTGCTGCAGTGTGTTCTGCCGACGGGCGGCACCTGGCCATGATGGTGCATCCCGAAAGGGGTTTTGCTCCGTGGCAATGGGCAGATTATCCCGCAGAAAGAAGTGGCGATGAACTTTCACCCTGGATTCTGGCATTTGTCAATGCCCGCAACTGGATGGCGGAACAGAACCGGAAATAAAGATTACTTTTGGCAAAAATCAATTTGTTAAAAAATAGTTTTCAGAAAAAAATGAAGAAAGTGAGATTTTTTGCCGTATTCCCGGTGCTGGTGATTTTGATGCTCAACCATCAGGTTTCCAACGGTTGCACAAATTTTTTAATTACCCGGGGCGCATCGGTTGACGGTTCAACAATGATTACCTATTCTGCCGATTCACACAATTTGTACGGCGAGCTTTATTATCAGCCGGCACAGGATCATCCTGAAGGTGCCATGCGCGATATTTATGAATGGGATACCGGAAAGTTTCTCGGAAAGATTCCACAGCCGCGCCATACTTACAGTGTTGTCGGAAACATCAACGAGTTTCAGCTGGCCATCGGGGAAACTACTTTTGGCGGCAGGGAAGAGCTGGCGACTCAGACGGGCGCCATCATGGACTACGGAAGCCTGATTTATGTTACGTTGCAGCGCGCCAAAACTGCCCGTGAGGCCATTCAGGTGATGGCCGATCTGGTAGAGGAATTTGGCTATTACAGCTCCGGCGAATCGTTTTCCATTGCCGACCCCAATGAGGTGTGGCTGATGGAACTGATCGGAAAGGGGGAAGATGAAAAAGGCGCCGTGTGGGTAGCGCTGAAAATTCCGGAAGGGTACATCAGCGGACATGCCAATCAGGCGCGAATCACCACTTTCCCGAAAAACGACCCCGAAAACTGCATCTATACTCCCGACGTTATTTCCTTTGCACGAAAAAAAGGATGGTTCAGCGGAAAAGATGAAGATTTCAGTTTTTCAGACGTATATGCTCCGGTTGATTTTGGGGGCGCGCGGTTTTGCGAGGCGCGTGTCTGGACAGGATTCAACCGGGTGGCATCAGGAATGGAAAAATATCTGGATTATGCCAAAGGGCTGATTCAGTACGATGAAAAAACAAATTTTGCAACCAACCGGATGCCGTTGTGGATAAAGCCGGACAACAAGCTGAGTGTCCGCGATGTGCAGAATATGATGCGCGACCATTATGAAGGGACAGCGTTGGATATGACCAGAGACTTTGGTGCAGGTCCGTTTGGGCTTCCCTACCGTTTCGGGCGGTTAACCTGGCAGGTGGATTCGGTGGAATATTGCAACGAAAGGCCGATTTCCACCCGGCAAACCGGCTTTTCATTTGTGAGCCAGAGCCGCAATTGGCTTCCCGATCCCATTGGCGGAATTCTGTGGTTTGGCGTGGATGATACTTATGTTACCTGCTATGTGCCCATGTATTGCGGAATAACGGAAATTCCCGAATGCTTTGCAGAAGGGAACGGCGACCTGCTCACCTACAGCCCCACCTCAGCTTTCTGGACTTTCAACAAGGTTTCCAATTTTGCCTATCTGCGTTATAATGAGATGATTCCCGATATTCAGGCGGAACAGAAGGAGATAGAAGATAATTTTGAGAAATTTGTTCCGCTGATTGATGAAACAGCCAAAAGTATTCACTCCTCAAGCGGAGTGGAAGAGACCCGCAGGTTTCTGACCAAATATTCTGTAAATGAAGCCGGACATGTGACCAAGCGTTGGGAAAAACTCTGGGAATATTTGTTTGTGAAGTTTTTGGACGGAAATATAAAACGTGAAAAGGACGGACGGTTTGAGCGGACGGAAACCGGAGTGCCTCCCTATCCGTTATTTCCCGAATACCCGGATTGGTGGTACAGGAAGCTGGTTGACCAAACCGGTGATCATTTCAAAGTAATCGAGTAATCCGGTGAAGATAAAAATCAGGGATTCAGAGGCAGGGGATTTGGATTTTCTTGAGGGGCTTGAAAAAAACTGTTTCCCGGATTTTCAGCAAAGCACCCGCCGTGCTATCCGGTATAGCATGACAAGTCCGTTGCAAAAAGTCATTATTGCAGAAATTCAAAACGGAAAAGGAAAAATCGCAATAGGTTCGGCTACTTTATATATCTATGCCAAAACGTTGCGCATCTTTTCTATAGCAGTTCTTCCGCAATATCAGGGAAAAGGGGCGGGCAATCAATTGCTGGAATATATTTTAAACTTTGCACGTTCCAGAAAAATCGTCCGCATTTCCCTTGAAGCTTTGAAATCAGACGAGAAGCTGATTCGCTTCTACACAAAAGCGGGATTTAGCATCACAGATGAACTGCACGATTACTATGAAAAAGGGGAACACGGCTTGCGGATGGTGCTGCTGGTAGATGAGCCCGGCGACCGGCAAAGCATTACCAACATCATTATTGTCCGGAATCCGAAAAGCTGGAACTTTGCCATTGATGGCGTCAGGATAGTTTCGTCCCGGAAATACATCACCGATCCTGAATTTCAGTCGCTGAAACATGTCCGGATTTTTAACCTGAGCAATTCTTACCAGTATCAGAAAATGGGCTATTATGTTTCGCTTCTTGCCTCTGCCCGCGACCATCGCGTCATTCCCAATGCAACCACATTGCGCGATTTCAGCCGCCAGTCGCTGGTACGTTCCCTGTCCAGCTATATAGATGACGACATTCAGAAAACATTGAAACACGTTGATGGAAGCAAAGTGAGCATTTATGTCTATTTCGGTAAATCCGTGAATCCGAAATTCATGCAGCTTGCCCAGAAGCTTTACCATCTGTTTGAGGCGCCTATGCTGCAAATTGATTTTGTGAAAACCGAAAAGTGGCTGATTCAAAAAGTTACTCCGCTGAGTCTGAAGAAGGTGATGCCCGAAGATATGGAAAAAGTACAGGAGTTTGCCCGCGATTATTTTTCCAGAAAAAGATTCACCAGACCCAGGTTCAAAAACTACAAATATGATCTGGCCATTTTGGTGAATCCTAAGGAGGAGAATCCGCCGTCGTGCCCGGATGCTTTGCAGAATTTCAAAAAAGCTGCCGAGAAAGTCGGTTTTTCAACGGAGTTTATAACAAAAGATGATTTCAGCCAGCTTCCGGAATATGATGCGCTTTTCATCCGTGAAACCACAAGCGTAAACAATCACACCTATCATTTTTCGCGTGCGGCTTATGCTGATGGATTGGTGGTGATTGATGACCCCTGGTCGATTCTGCGCTGCTCCAATAAAATTTTCCAGAATGAGCGGTTGAAACAAAACAGGATTAAGACTCCGGAAACGGTTGTTTTGTCCAAATCCGGCTACCGGAAATTTCAAACCTCCCATCTTAACTTTCCCATGGTTCTGAAGCAGCCGGATAGCGCCTTTTCCTTAGGCGTTGAAAAAGTGAATACTCCTGAAGAGCTTGAAGTCTCGCTGAATAAGCTTTTTAAACTGTCTGATCTGGTGATTGTTCAGGAATTTATGCCCTCTGAATTTGATTGGCGCATCGGAGTGCTTGATCAGGCTCCCCTTTTTGCATGTAAATATTATATGGTGAAAGGGCACTGGCAGATTTACGACTGGCAAAGCGGGGAAAGCAACAATTGGGGAAATGTGGAAACTGTTGCTTTGGATGAAGTTCCGCCGGCTGTTATAAAAACTGCTGTGAAGGCAGCATCGCTTATCGGCGACGGGCTTTATGGCGTTGACCTGAAAGTGCTGAACAACGAAGTATTTGTCATTGAAATCAATGATAATCCGAACATTGATGCCGGAGTTGAGGATAATGTCCTGAAAGATGAACTGTACCATAAAATTATGCGCTCACTGCTCAACCGGATTGAAATCAACCGGAATATAGCACAGTTTGTAACGGTCTGATTGCCTGTTAAAACAGATAATTCAACCCGATGTAGAGTCCGGAGTCCCCGTCGCGCTTGTCGGCGGCCATGCCGTAGTCCACGGCAATCACAAAATTCTGGTTCATCACGATCCGCAGTCCGGCGCCATAGGAAATATGCAGTTTTTCTGCATCCTTTTCAAAATAGTTTGCTCCGGAAATAATTCCGCTGTCCGTTTTAATGGCGATTTTTTTGGTAACCTGGCCAAAGTCTGCAAATCCGTTTAACCCAAGATAAAAGTTATTGTTTATGAACTGGAAACGTGCAAATTTCCAGCGGGCTTCCAGGTTTCCATAAAAGAGGCCATCTCCCACAATACGGTTCCGGAGAATGCCGCGCAGTGATTTGGCGCCGCCTAAGCCTTCCGATGTAGCTCCTTTCAGCTCGGAAACAATGACCTGAGTCTGATAATAGAACGGGGCATGACCCGCGATGGTCGTCTGGTAGGCCAGCCGGTATGCCAGCGACAGGTCGTTGGGAATGAGTGTGAAATACTGGCGATGGGTGAGGCTCAGTTTTGCAAATCCGCTTTCGGCGCCCAAAAAAGAGGGCGCCCCAACCAAAACCGCCTCAGTCCAGACACCTTTCATCGGGTTCGGACGGTTGTCGCGGGTGTCAAATACCAATCCGGCTTTCAGCTCAGGCACAAACCCGCCATCGGCTTCTTCGGCGGAAATAATTCCCCATTCCTGATATTTTTCGAAAAGTCCGTCCACAGCCGGCAAAACATCATCGCCTTTTTTCCCTTTGTTCAATTTTTCCAGGTCAACGGACTTAAGTTTGAAATTCAGCAGGTTGACCCCTGCAGCCCAGTTCAGCTTTTCGCCTGAAAACTTTCCCTGCAAATCCACTTTGAAGCGGAACATGTTGCGGTCATATTTATAAAACATCCGGGTGATGTAATCCTCGCTTGTATCATCAAACCATCCCTTGTTGACCACTGCATCAAAACCGTTGAAGCCAAAGAAATCGTAAGCCTGATCCGAGAGGAAACTGATGTCGAACGAAGTTTGCAGCCCTTTGATCAGGCGGTCGGAATCGTAATAAAACCGGTTGATTCCACTGCCTTTGGTGAAGCGGGAAACTTCAAAATACAACGAATGTTCGTAGTTGGGATAGCGGCTGCCGTCGCCGTAGTTGTACAGATTTACCAGCGCACCATATTGGAATCCCAGATCAGTGTCGAAAGTGATGGTGGGCAATGCGCCAAAATTCCAGCCTGTTTTGGTAACTTCCTCCTGCGCTGATAAGGCAAGAAACAGGAAAAGGGAAAGAGAGAGCGATAAAAGCTTTTTCATTGCAATAAAGTTTAGCGGAACTTTTGGTTCCGGTTTTTGAGAACTAAGATAGATAAAAAAGCGAACAGCAAAATATTTTACAAAAAAAATGGAGAATAGCCGATTAATTTATATTTTTAAACTTTTCAAAAGCGTAGGGTTCACTTCTTAAATAAATTAAAAATCATAATCCATATTTAAAATGAAAACAAACAGGAGAAAATTTTTTCAGATTGCAGGAGTTGCCGGCGCCGGCGTAATTTCAGGCGGCCTTACTTCCTGCGGCAGACAGGGGGGTGTGCGCGAAGAATCTGCTTTGGCAGCAATTCAGAAAGCAGCTTCGGTAAAACATCCGCAGCAATTCAATATGAGTGGCTATGCAGCGCCCAAAATTGAAACGGTGCGCATTGGCTTTATCGGACTGGGAAGTCGTGGCCCGGGGGCCGTTTCCCGGATTTCAAATATTGACGGGGTGAAAATTGTTGCCCTGTGCGATAAAAATCCGGAAAGAGTGGCGCGCAGTCAGAAAATCCTTGAAAGGCAGGGATTGCCCGAAGCCAGAGAGTACAGCGGCAGTGAAGATGCGTGGAAAGAGCTTTGCGAAAGCCCGGATATCGACCTGGTCTATATCTGTACGCCGTGGAAACTGCATACTCCCATGTGCGTTTATGCGATGGAAAACGGGAAACATGCAGCCACGGAAGTGCCGGCAGCAGTTACTGTGGATGAAGCGTGGCAGTTGGTGGAGACATCGGAGCGCACAAAAAAGCATTGCATGATGCTGGAAAACTGCTGTTATGACTTTTTCGAGCTGCTTACGCTGAACATGGCAAGGCAAGGATTTTTCGGCGAAATTGTGCATGTTGAAGGAGCTTATATCCATGATCTACTGAGCAGTAATTTTGGAAAGGACTCCTATTCGGATATGTGGCGCCTGAAGGAAAATATGACCCGGAACGGAGACCTTTATCCTACACACGGACTGGGGCCGGTGTGCCAGGTTTTGAATGTGAACCGGGGAGACAAGATGGATTATCTGACATCCATGTCAACTTTTGATTTTCAGATGGGCAAAAAAGCGGCAGAGCTGGCTTCCGAAGACGGATTTTTTGAGCAGTTTGCGACCGACAGCTACAGGGGAAATATGAATTCTACGCTGATTCGCACACATAAGGGAAAAACCATTATGATTCAGCATGATGTAACCAGTCCGCGCCCCTATTCGCGCATTCATCTGGTGAGCGGAACAGAAGGTTTCGCAAGAAAATATCCGTTGCCCGGAAAAATTGCCAAAGGTCATACTTTCTTTGATGCAGATGAAATGAAAGTTCTGGAAGAACAGTATATGCCGCCAATTGTGGAACTGGTGGGCGATATGGCCAAAAAAATCGGCGGGCACGGCGGCATGGACTTTATGATGGACTGGCGCCTGATTGACTGCCTGCGCAACGGAATTCCGCTGGATCAGGATGTTTATGATGCAGCGCTCTGGAGTGTGGTCGGCCCGCTGAGCGAGTGGTCTATTGCCAACCGCTCCAATTCCATTGATGTGCCCGACTTTACCAATGGCGCCTGGCAGACCAACACCCCGGTTGATGTTACCCTGTCGCAGGGCGGAACAACCGGAGTGAAGGTGAAGGCAGAAGCGGAAAGCCAGCTGAACGTCTGATGCAGGCAAAGCTGCCCTGAAAAGTATTTTCATTGTGGAAAGCGAATGTTGATTGTTTTTCGGGGCAGTTTTTTATTTCCTTACAATATGCCTGAGCATTGAAATTGTTTCATCCAAAATATTATTCATGAAAAAACTGACTTTTAATTACAAACCATTATTGACGCTATTTCTGTTATTCCTTTTTGCCTGCGGCCCCGGGCAAAGATCACAGCAGAAAAGTGAAAAACCGGCTGTTGCAGAAGCTGAAGAGAACTGGATTCAGTTATTCAACGGCAAGGACATGAACGATTGGCAGATAAAATTTGCCGGCCATGAACTGGGGTATAACCTGAACAACACGTTCCGCGTGGAAGACGGATTGTTGCGTGTTTGTTATGATGATTGGGAAAGCTGGGGTAATCAATACGGACATTTGTTCTATAACGGTGAGTTTTCGCATTACCGTCTGCGGGCAGAATACCGGTTTGTCGGCGAGCAGGTGAAAGGCGGCCCCGGATGGGCATACCGCAACAACGGACTGATGATTCACGGACAAAGCGCTGAGTCCATGGAAATTGATCAAGATTTTCCGGTTTCCATCGAAGTGCAGCTGTTGGGCGGAAACGGCAGGGATGAGCGTTCAACGGCCAATATGTGCTCCCCGGGCACCAACATTGTGATGGACGGTTTGCTGATTGAGCAGCATTGCATAAATTCCCAGTCGGAAACCTTCCATGGTGACCAGTGGGTTACGGTGGAAGTGGAGGTTCACGGGGGGGAAACCATCCGCCATTTTGTGAACGGCGAAGAGGTGATGAATTATGAAAAGCCACAGCTTGATCCCAGGGAGCCGTATTATGAAAAGTTGCTTGAAGAGTACGGGGATATTATCATTTCAGGCGGAACAATTTCTATTCAGGCGGAAAGTCATCCCACCGATTTCAGAAAAATTGAACTGCTTGTACTGGATAGCTAACCGGGAAAGTAAGCTGTAGGTTTCTGTTGTTCCCGGAAATTTGCGAATGAATTGAGACGGAATCGCCCGGGATTTATCCGGCTTTTCCGGTTGTTTTCATTGCTTTTCTGTTTGCATAGTTCAGCGCAACAAGTGAAATGGCAATCACAATCATTCCGGCTATTGACGGAATATCCGGATTTTCATTTTCAAGAATGATCCAGCTTAATATTGCTCCCGACACCGGAATCAGAAACTTCCAGACGTTGAGCACCGAAACTTTCACTCCGGGGCGCTTCAGCAAGGTAAACCAGATGGAGATGGCAGCGGCTGACAAAAAGCTGAGCCAGCTCAATGCCAGGTAGTATTTTGCCGGGAAAGGGCCGGTGCTCAGGCCTTCAAACGGAATAGAGACAACGTACAGCAAAAACCCGCCAAAAATCAGGGTGAAAGAACTGAGCGCAAGCGGGGAAACATTGTCCGGGGATTTGGAGACCAGCACATTGGCATAGCCTGCAAAAAGATTATTTGCCAAAAGCAGTATGATCCCGATCCATTCCGCTTCGCCCCGCATTTCGACTTTGGTGCGTCCGACAGTGATAATGGCAATTCCGGCTACGCCGATTAAAATGCTCAGCAGTTTGGGAAAAGTCATTTTGTCATTCTGAAGGGTGAAATGCGCCACAATCGCAATGAAAAGAGGAGAGGAACCGATAATCATGGCTCCAAGTGCGCCGGGAATAAGATTTAAGCCGCTGTAGAACAGGGCATATTGAAAAAATACCTGTACCAGCGCCACGGAAACGAACAGTTTCAGATGCGCTTTTATCTCCTTGAGAAATCTATTGAACCTGCCAAAAAGCAGCAGGATAACAATTCCTGAAATAAAAAAGCGAATGCCGGCAAACTGAAGCGGGGTATGGTATTCCAATCCGATTTTGACAGCGACAAATGCGGTGGACCAAAGCCATGACGCAAAAATCGCAAGAAAAGTTGTACTTTTTAAAATATTTTTCATTTTGAAAACGCTGTTTGCAAAAATGAGAAATAAATTGGGACTTCACTGTACTTTATAAAAATGGAACATCAAGTATTAATATTCGGTGCAGGAACGTAAAACTTATTTTCTTTTTGCCGGGAAAGGCATGTTTCTTTCTGAAAAACAGCATTAAATGGCGTTATTTGGCAGATAAAATTTAAGCTTGACATGAACAAGAGAGTCATTAACAACTATGATGAATTTGCCCTTCTTTTGGGGAAGGAAATCGGAACTTCAGATTTTATTCAGATCACCCAGGAAAGAATCAATCAATTTGCTGAGGCCACTTTGGATCATCAGTGGATTCACACCGACCCGCAACGGGCAGCCATGGAGTCGCCTTTTAAGAGCACCATCGCGCATGGTTATCACACTGTTTCGATGCTCACCTATCTTTGGTTTTCCATTACCGAGATCAGGAATGTGAAAATGGTTGTCAATTATGGCATTGAAAAACTCAGGTTTCAGGAGCCGGTGCTGGTTAATGACAAAATCAGGGCAAAGGTATATTTGCATGATATCCGCAATTTACGCGGGATTGCAAAAGTTGTGGTGAAAATTATTGTTGAAATTGAGGGAAAAGAAAAACCAGCCTACGATGCACTGGCGACTTTCCTCTACCATTTTGAAAACTGAAAATCTGATACAGGCGATCTTTGCTGTAAAGAACCTGACTTTAATCCGGATAAAATCTTCAGTTACTTCCACCGGGCATGGCCAATGAGCCAATGTTTGTAAGCTGATATTCAGTCATATTAAACCGTGTGTTGATGTTGTTCTCCACCCGCTTCACCTGCATGATTGATTTTTCGCCTGAATTTTTATCAACGGTTGTCGTTTCCATCATATATCCCCACGGGACGCCGCGGGCATAAAGGTTCACTTTAAACAAATTGCTGAAAAAATCCTGAGCGTTCATTTTTACGTCCTTTGTAATCCAGACTTCCGAGGATGAGTTTTCATCCTCATATTTATATTCTTCACATTTATAGCCGGCTATGGTTTTGGTGCGCCCGGTCTTTTTAACGTTCGGATTAGCCAGGTATTCTTCCTGCGTTTCCGGTATTTCCTCTTCATTGATGGTCTGACCCAATGATGAGAACAGTGCGCCCATGCCGTAAACAATTCCGGTTTTTTCTCCCTTTTCATCATTCAGAATAATGGCAGCACCATTCTCTGAATCAATGATGAACATTCCTTGCCCGGCTTGTCCCATATCGCCGGAAACCACCTGATAGGCCAGACTTTTTGAGTCAGAGCTCAAATGTGTGATAAAATCCCCTTCACTTTTTTTCTTCCCTGACTTGTTAAAAGATTCTACACGCATTTCAATCAGTTGATTGAAGGAGTAGCTGTCTGCAACAGGAACAGGTTCGCCGGACATGCCAAGCCCTTTCAGAATATTCTGTGCTCTTTGCTCGCGGATTTGATCTCTTTGTTCACGGGTGGCAGAAGGGCTTTCTTTGCTTTCCTGGTCGTTTTCCATCGATTCTTCAATCTTGTCGAGCTGCTTGTCGATGGCGTCATCTACTTTTTTCTCCACGCGTTGATTTACTTTCTCCTCTACTTTATTCTGAAGAACTCTGAGAAGTCGTTGTCCGTGTACGGGTTGTGCAAATATTAAAACTACAAAAAATACAAACAGATATTTAACTATTATTTTCATGTTAAAAAATTTCAAAAGTTTATTTTTTATTCTATTTCTGATTCATTGTATCGCTAACAAACACTGGTATTTTCATAAACGCAATCCCATTTGATTTGTTTACGATTTTCATTGCTATAATAAAAAAATGAGAATCAATAGATAAACCGGATAATTTTCGAATATGGTTTTTGGGAAAATATTTTGCTGTTTCCCGTGCTATAATCCAAAATACCAGGAAGCAATGGAAAAATAGAT
>CAZVAD010000016.1:0-12309 GCA_964624645.1 uncultured Mariniphaga sp. | reverse complement strand
GTTGCCGATTGTGAGCCGGCATTTCCTCCGCTGTCAATCAGCAGAGGCAGAAAAAATACAAGGGAAACCATGGATTGAATGACGGCTTCAAAACTGGAAATGGCTGCTCCGGAAAAAACATTCACAAAAACCAGTACAACCAGCCATACGATTCTGTTTTTATAAAGATTGAAAATACCTTCTTTGAGCGGATTGAAGATTGCCGACTGGAATGAACCGAATTTATGGAAGTCTTCGGTGGCTTCTTCTTCCTGCACATCCATCACGTCGTCGAAAGTAACAATTCCCAGCAAAACCCCTTCCGTGTTGATAACCGGCAAGGCCACCCGGTCATAGTCGTTAAATATGCTGATCACCGTTTCCTGGTCATCAAGCACATTGAGCGCAACATACCGGTAGTCCATCAGGTCTTCAATCGTTTGTTCCGGCTGGGCAAGCAGAATTTCACGCAGCCGGATTTCGTCAATCAGTTTCCATGTTTTGTCGATAACATAGACAACATTCATCGTTTCGGAATCTTTTCCAAAATTGCGGATGTGGTCGAGTGCCTGCGCAATGGTCATTTCAGGTTTTACGGCAACATAATCAGGCGTCATCAAACGCCCGATACTGTCTTCGGGGTATCCCAGCAACTGAATGGAGATTTTCCGTTCTTCGGGGGACAGAAGCTGGATAAGACGCTGAGTTACCGGCCCGGGCAACTCTTCAAAAAGTGCGGTACGGTCGTCAGGCGCCAGGTCGTTGAGCAATTCGGAAAGAAAATGCTTGCGGTCGGCAAGGCCTTCCACCAGTTCCTCCTGATTATGATATTCAAGCCTGAAGAAAGTGTCACGGGCAATTTCCCGCGGCAGCAACCTGAACAGGATAATGTTGTCGCCTTCTCTGTCCAACTCTTCAATCAGCTCCGCAATTTCGGCGGGATCCAGATTTTCAATTTCCTCACGCAATTTTTTCCACTGGCGGAGATCAATCAACTCCTCGAATTCCTGAACAAGCGTTGTGACTTCTTTCATGCTTTAATTTTTAAAGGATTGGACATGCTGATGAACGGTTTTGAGTATTTCCCGTGCGGCGCTCAATTGCTGAACCGGAAAGGAAAGCAGGGTGGGGGAGTACAGAAAAATTTACGGAATAAAAAGAAACAGGCAGAAGTTGATGGAAATAGAATTGAAAAATAATTTTTGCCATAATTTTGTCTCCTTAATTATCACTTCAGGAGACTAAAGGTTGGCGCCTCCTAAAGCAGGTTTAAAATTTTTTTCTGTTTACAACACGGGCCATCGTCCATGATTTGTTCTTTTTTAATTTTGATTTGCAAATGTACACTTTTCATTTTTATATCCATAGAAATCTTCATTTCAAGTTCCATAAAATAATATTGTAAAGTTTTAACATGGGGGATAATCTATCTTGTTGCTGTCAGACCACCAGAGAACAAGCAAGATAAATGCGGCTTAGTGTTGCTCGAACGCAATTAAAAGTTTCAGGCCGGAAATAGCTTATGAAGAATTGAACTTTACTTTTGTTAAATTTGCGTGTTTGAAAACAAACCGAAATGACCCAAAAACAAAAAAGATCATTGAATAGATATTTACGATACCGGCTGCAAAAGCTGATATTATGGCGGATTGACCGTTTTCCTGAACGTCAGTTTTTATACCTGCTGAGCTTGCTGGTTGGTATTGCAAGCGGCCTGGCTGCCCTTATTTTGAAAAATTTGATTCATTTTGTTTCTGAGCGGCTGATGAACTGGCTTGACATAGCTTCTGTCAGCTATTTTTATCTTGTTTACCCGCTTATCGGCATATCCGTCACTGTTCTTTTTGTCCGTTTTATCGTTAAAGAAAACATCGGACATGGCATTTCAAAAATATTGTATTCTATTTCGCGAAAAAGCAGCAGGCTGAAAACGCACAACACCTGGTCTTCTATGGTAGCCAGTTCGCTGACCATCGGTTTTGGCGGTTCGGTTGGGGCTGAAGCGCCCATTGTGCTCACCGGTGCTTCCATTGGTTCAAATCTGGCCAGACTGTTTCGTCTCAATTATAATTATATTACCCTGATGATTGGCTGCGGCTCAGCCGGTGCAATTGCAGGAATTTTTAACGCTCCCATTGCCGGCATCGTGTTCACTCTTGAGGTGCTTATGCTCGATCTCACTATGGCATATCTGATTCCCTTGCTTATTTCGGCTGTGTCGGCTACCATGATTTCCTACTTTTTCATGGGAGATGATGTGTTGTTGCATTTTACAAAAATTCATTCCTTTGAAGGCAACACATTCTGGCAATACATTTTGTTGGGAATATTTACCGGACTGCTGGCTATTTATTTTACACGCATGACAATAATTGTTGAAGGAAAATTTAAAAAAATAAAATCATGGTTCGTCAGACTGCTGGTTGGTGGCCTGATAATGGGAGCTCTGGTATTTCTTTTTCCGTCTCTTTGGGGTGAGGGTTACCGTGAAATAGGTATGATTTTTAAAGGCAATGGATTGGATTTACTTCACAACTCTGTTTTTTTCAAGTGGCGTGAAAGCCAGTACCTGATATTGGTATTCCTTGCAGGGATTTTAATTTTCAAGGTGATAGCAATGGCTTCTACTATGGGTTCAGGCGGTGTGGGCGGAATTTTTGCGCCCACATTGTTTATGGGTGCTGTTGCGGGTTTCTTTTTCGCTTTGTCCATGAATACATTTGGGAATTTTGAATTGCCTGAAGATAATTTTGCACTCACCGGAATGGCCGGGATGATGGCTGCCGTGATGCACGCTCCGTTGACTGCAATCTTTTTGACTGCTGAAATGACAAGAGGCTATGAATTGATTGTTCCATTGATCATTACATCCACGGCAGCATATATTACAATAATAAAATTTGAACCCTATTCGGTTTACGCCAAACAACTTGCTCAGGAGGGGTATCTGCTTACTCATCACAAAGATAAAACCGTGCTGCGAATGATGGATGTACGCCAGCTTGTTGAAACAGATTTTGAAATTTTGTCACCTGATGCCTCCCTGCGTGATCTGGTGAAGGCAATTTCGATTTCACACCGCAATTTGTATCCTGTTGTAGATGGAAATGGTATTTTAAAAGGAATGGTTAAACTGTCGGATGTGCGTTCGCTGATTTTTAAGCATGATCAGTATGATCAGGTGATGGTGAGGGATCTGATGTATATGCCCGAATGGTTTATTTCACCGGTTGACAGTATGGAGAAAGTTGCTGAAAAGTTTGAATTTTCCGGACGCTATAATCTTGCAGTGATTGAAGACGGGAAATATATTGGATTCATTTCCCGTGCAGTAGTTTTTTCCAAATACCGCAAAACAGTGAAAAAGTTTTCCAATGAATAGATGTTGTGTTAACGTTTAGCGTCTGTTCGGATGTTTGTTAAGAATAAACAAAACCACATTTAACCCATTTCTTATGGAAAAAATAATTGAAGAAATCAGAGAGGAATTGAAAAGCAGGGCGGATGAAAGTAAGCGAATGGCTGTTCAGAACTATTTTAAGGAAAAGATAATTAACTATG
The DNA here is from genome assembly GCA_964624645.1 of uncultured Mariniphaga sp. Lineage (GTDB taxonomy): Bacteria > Bacteroidota > Bacteroidia > Bacteroidales > Prolixibacteraceae > Mariniphaga. The sequence goes on along the minus strand of CAZVAD010000016.1, from coordinate 8,769 downwards.
GCATTGGCAATCCTGAGGTGCATAAGCTGGCCAAAATTTATTTGAAAAAGCTTCGGGGAGTATCCAAGAATGAAATTTTGAATTTGTGCGAAATACTTTGGCAGTCAGGGTATATTGAAGAGTCCTTCGTTGCCAGTGATTGGGCATATTCGCAACGTAAAGGATTTGAGCCTGCCGACTGGCAGTTTTTTGAAAAATGGATTCGGAATTATGTGTCAAACTGGGCCTCTTGTGATGCCTTTTGCAACCATACGGTTGCTGCTTTTATCGAAATGTATCCGGATTATATATATAAACTCAAAGAGTTTGCAACATCAGAAAACAGGTGGGTGCGCCGGGCTGCTGCCGTTACTCTGATTCTTCCGGCTAAAAGAGGGAAGTTCTTGGAGGATGTTTTTGAAATTGCTGGCATTCTGCTTACCGATGTTGACGACATGGTTCAGAAAGGTTATGGTTGGATGCTGAAAGTTGCCAGCCAGGCGCATCAGGCGGAAGTGTTTGATTATGTGATGAAAAACAAATCGCTTATGTCGCGCACTGCGCTCCGGTATGCCATTGAAAAAATGCCAAAGGAGCTGAAGGAGATGGCTATGAAAAAATAGAAAAGCAATATAGAAACTCAGTAAATAGACAAAACAGAAAAACTGAAAAATCAGGATTGCCCGAATTCCAGGAAGGCAAGTTCAAAATTTCTTTGCTCTGGGAATTTCTTTATAAATTTCGGAAAAATTTTGGTTATGCAACCGGACAAAAAACAACTGGAAGTTTTATTGATACAATATTTCAGGGATTGTTATCCCGATTTTCCCAAGGGGAAAATAATTCCTTCGGAATCTCCCGATTTTATCATCACCCTGAAAAGCAGGAACAGCCTGGGAATTGAGCTGACAAGACTCAATCCGTTGAATGCCAAAGCGCCGGATGCTGACGAGATTTTGAAAAATTTAATCCGGGAAGAGATTATCAGACTGACCAGATCCCTTTTTGAAGGCACATCATCATTGCAGCTTTTTGTGAAATTTCTTTTCACTGAAAATATGCCGGTGAAGCCGGAAAATAAAGTGGCCGTTGCCGTGCAGCTTGCAAATACCATTCGCTATACCCTGACCGGTAAAAACTCCGCTTCATTTTTCTGCGAATCTCTTTCGGCAGAGAAACTGCCTCACGGGGTTGAATCGCTGTTGATTGTGCATCATCCCGGGCTGAAAACATCCATATGGGAACGTTCCAACAATCTGGGTGTTTCCGAAAATGTGGTGGCCGATATCCGGGAATCCATCCACAAAAAGGATGAAAAGCTGAAACATTATCAGAAACAGCGGCTGAATTACTACTGGCTGCTGATTACCACCGACCGGCTGCGGGGGATCAAAAGCTATAATCTTCCCGAAAAAATAATGAACCATGCCTTTCATTCCCGTTTTCAGCATGTGTTTCTGCTCGATCTGATAAAATCATCGGTTTTTCAGCTTGTGTGATTTTATTGATTGACTATAGAAAAATAGTTGTTTTTCAGGATTTAATTTTTCGAAAAAATTTGAACGTTGCCGGTTCCCATTTGTTATTGCTGACATATGTGTAATTTAAAAAATAATTTGATATGAGTTATTATTTCGGTACAACCATAAAAGGAAAGCGTTTTGAAGAGGTGATTGAAACCGTGAAAGCGGCATTGAGTAAGGAAGGATTCGGCGTACCTGCAGAAGTGGATGTGCAGGGAACGTTTAAAATGAAACTGGGAATTGATTTCAGGAAATACCATATTTTATGTGCCTGCAATCCGGCTTATGCAAAGAAAGCCATTGACAGTGAACAGAATGTTGGCGTGCTGCTGCCATGTAGCCTGGCAATTCAGGAACACGAAAACGGCGATGTGGAAGTTGCTGCAATTGACTCGGTTGCTGCGATGCAGGCTGTTGAGAATCCGGTTGTGCAGGAAGTGGCTTCTGATGTTGCGCAACGGCTTGAACGGGTGATTCAGCAGTTGGGCTGATTTTTCAAAAAAGAGAAGCTGTGATTTTTGATTGAACCCGAATTGAGAATTTAGTGGGAAATTCCAGAAGTGCAATGCTGTCTTTCATGGCGGGTTAAATCTACCATTTAAAATAGTGGCAGAACCAGTTAAATGAGGCTGGCTTTGATTTGCCAGCCTAACCCTGAAGTTTTTTCAGTGCATTTTCCGTGCGTTCAAGGTAGTTGTCAATCTGTTCGTTTTCCTCAAAGCCAACGATCATCATATCCACCGAACCAAGGCCTAAAACGAACTGCAGCGAATGGTCAATCTTTTCGCTGTCATCGCTGAGCCTTCCCTCGCCAATCAGTTTCATTCCGATGACCCCTTTCCCCGACTGGTGCATTTGGTTGATCACCTCTACAACTTCTGCCGGATCGGGTTTGTCCATGGCAATGCCATACGGATTGATCCTCACATGAATAACATCCACCCACGGGCTTTCAGCTGCAGCTTTCATTGCATCAAGCGAATGCACCGAAACCCCATGCGCCCTGATAATCCCTTTGACTTTGAGGTTCTCAAGAATATCCATCTGCCTCTTATAAGTGTCAGTCCATTTGCCGTCAAACATGCAGTGAATTTGCACCATATCCAGATAATCGGTATTCAGCTCCTTGCGGAAACGGTCAACGACAATGTCGGCGTCAGGCCGCTCCTCTTCAGGGATTCCCCCCTTCATCACCCACATTTTGGTGGAAAGGGTGAAATCACTTCTGTTTGCTTTTTGTAATGCTTCGGCAACCAGATCATGTGTACCGTAGGAATCCGCACAATCAAAAAAGCGGATTCCACGATCAATGGCATGATGAAGCAAGTCAAGGCTTTTGTTTTTATCCTGACGGTTCAGGAACGAAGAACGGTTGTGGGCTTTTATGCCCGTTCCGAATCCAATCAGCGAAGTTTCAATCCCTGAATTTCCCAGTTTGACTTTTTGAACCGGATTGGTTGCGATATATTTTGAACATCCTGCATACAATGGACCGGTAAAAAGGAGATGCGCCGTTCCCAAAGACAATGCCCTGACAAAATCCCGGCGATGCATGTTCATTACTTTTTCTTCCATAATTCAGTTTTTGAGGTAACACAAAATAGGATACCGGAAATCTTTTTGGTTGTGCCGTAACTTATAAATCCAAGCCGAAGATAATAATATTTTAGAAGATGAAAAATGGAGTCATTTTTCCCGGATAACAGGGGTTATTCGTGCCAGATATTCGTAAAAAACACTCTCGGTAATTTTTTCGCATTTCAGGCCGATAGAGCCTGCAAGAGATTCAAGCGTGTCAAAATCAACAAACAGCCATTTAAAGGAAGCGGTTTCTTCCTTGTAGGTCAGGGTGTATTCCATTTCGCCATAATATCTCTCATTTGCCAGGTCAACCCAGACTGAACCGTCTTCTTCCTCAAACAGATAACCAATATCTGAAGAATCCATCAAAATCTGGCCGTCTGGAGAAATCAGGTTTTTCAGGTGCAGAAGAAGCATCTTCAGGCCGTCAAGCGTTCCGCCGATGCCCGAGCCGTTCATCAGCAGGATAACGGTGTCAAAACCGGTTACATTAAAATCAAACACATCGCGGTTCACCACTTTTTTTACTCCTCTTTCCTTCAGCACTCCGGCAGCAAGCGCTGATTTTTCAAGCGCTGTAACATCTAGTCCTCTGTTCTGCAGTACGATTGAATGGCAGCCTGCCGCAGCGCCCACGTCAAGAATCTTTCCATGGCAAAGGTTCAGCGCAGTTTGGTCAATCTGATTCATTTCGTTCTCCGCTCTGAAAAACAGGCCGGGCGGAAGCGCTTCACCTTCAGTGTAATTCGTGTCTACGGCAATGTCGGGCGCCTTGCCGTATTTGAGATAATCGGAAATTGCTCTGCCGATGGGGTCATTCATTTCGTTATTGTTTCTCCGTTATACTTAGGCTGATAATGGCGCTTGAGCCAGCTTGCCAGGCCATCCAACCCGGGGAAAAGAACCCGTTCGGTAATGTTTGCCTGGTCCAGTTTATCCCGGATTTCCCACTTGAGTTTTGCCGGAATAATGATTCTGCGGTACAATTCCGGGTGATTGAAAAGCCAGTCCTCCAGAATTGCAGTGGCATCGGTCATAATGGAAAAAAGGGCAAACTGGTTCACAATGCGCTCGTCCAGCGACGGAGGTTCAAAAAAGAGTGCATTGCCAAAGCCGATTTTTTCATCAAATTGTTGCAGGGAAGGAAACACGGATTCCAGCATTTCAACCGTAAAGGCATTGCACTTCTCGCGGCTCAGTAAAACGCTTAACGGTTCGGGAATAAGCGCATTCACCTTGACAAAATCAACTTTCCAGATAACTCCGTCAATGTCAAATTTTTCAGTGTTGGCAGTTGCAAAATGCATGGCGATGAATGGTGAATAGGTCCAGTCCAGCAGGCGCGTGGGCAGTCCGTGATGTTGCGCAAGCACCAGTGAGCGCAATTGGGTGTTGGTGAGTTGTGGTTCGCTGGTGCGGGCATATTTTCTGAAATTCCGCAGGATATGATATTCCAGCTCCGGATGGTTGCCGCAATTTCGCAAGAAACTGTTTTTCAACTGATAGCTTGCATCAGAAAGCCCCCGGAAGGCATAATCACTCCGGTAGCGCCCCAACTGCGGTTTCCATGAATTGCGGTAAACTTCCTCAACCAGTTGTTTCCAGCTTTTTATCACCAGATCATTTTTCCCCGTGAGCTTACATACCATATTGTTGAGATTTTGATTTGTTAGCTAAGTTACAAAAGAAAAACGACGAACAATCATTTTTTGTGCTGAAAATTCCTTTTTTGCTTTTTGGTTTTTTGTTAGCTTTGCTTATTGTAATTCTGAAAAAAGATCAAAATGAAAAAATTATTCCAAAAGAAATTGTCAGTCAGAGGCCTTCGATTTTCAACCGCTTTAGTTTTTGCTTTGTTTTTTGTAATGAATGCTTTTGCTCAGCAGGCGGAAGTCAAAGTATTTGCACACCGCGGAGGAAAGCTGGAATTTGATGAGAACACCATGCCGGCATTCCGGGAAGTGTATGAAAAGGGGCTGAGGGGCTATGAACTTGATATCCGGCGAACAAAAGACAATCACCATGTGATTTTTCACGATGCAGACCTCAAACGCATGATTGGCATTGAAGGGGCTATCGAAGACTTTACCCTGAAAGAGCTTCAGGCGATGCGCACAAAAAAAGGAAATCCGATTCCCACGTTAGATGAAGCGGTGGAGTTTTTTAACAGCAAACCGGGTTTGTATGTTGAATTTGAGATGAAAACCAACAATCCGTTTTATGAAGAAAAAATTCTGACACAATATTGTGACGATATCTATGAAAAGATTCATTCCGGCAAACCTGCCGCATCTGATTATGTGATGACCTCTTTTGATACGCGTCCGCTGAAATACCTGAAAACAAAATATCCGTCCGTTGACCTGTTGCTTATCAAAGGCGAAGGCTTGTCAGACAAAGTATTGGCCGAAGCAAGAGAGCTGGGCATCAAACGCATAGGTTGCAGAATAGAGGGAACCACCCGCCAGATAGTCAGGAAGGCTAAAGAACAGGGATTTACCGTGAGCCTCTGGCCCGGATTGTCCGTTGAAGATTTTTTGTTAGGGGTTGCTCTGGAAAGTGATTATCTCTGTACGGATGTGCCGGTTGCCGTTTATGAATGGGTGAATGAAAATGCGCCCTGGATTTTGCTGAAATAATTTGCAAATCTGAATGGAATAATTACTAACTTGCCATAAAATCTGTCGTCAAAACTATACTGTAATGAAAAAGTATTTTCTGTTTCTCTTTTCCATTTTGCTGCTTTCCTGTGTACAAACACCCCCGCCTGAGCCGGTTTACCCTTTACCTTCAGAGCGGCAGCTTGTCTGGCATGAACTGGAATTCTACGCGTTCGTTCATTTTAATATGAATACATTCACCAACATGGAGTGGGGCTACGGCAACGAAAACCCGGAGTTTTTCAATCCGGCAGAACTGGACTGCCGCCAGTGGGCAAGCATTTGCAGAGAAGCGGGCATGAAGGGAATTATCCTGACCGCCAAGCATCACGACGGGTTCTGCCTCTGGCCTTCGGCATATACGGAGCACTCTGTGAAAAACTCACCGTGGAAGGGAGGAAAAGGCGATGTGGTCAGGGAACTGGCTGACGCCTGTAGCGAATACGGACTTAAATTCGGGGTTTATCTCTCTCCCTGGGACAGGAATCACGCGGACTATGGTAAACCGGAATACCTGGATTATTTCCGCAACCAGTTGCGGGAACTGCTCACCGGTTACGGGGAGGTGTTTGAGGTGTGGTTCGATGGCGCCAACGGAGGAACCGGCTGGTATGGCGGCGCTGATGAAGAACGCCGGATCGACAGGGAAACCTACTACGATTGGGAAAATACCTATGAAATTGTGCGGGAACTTCAGCCCGGTGCCTGCATGTTCAGCGATGCAGGCCCCGACATACGCTGGGTAGGAAACGAAGAAGGCTGGGCAGAAAAAACCAACTGGGCGGCTATCCGGCGTGATGAATTTTTTCCGGGGACTCCGAGGTATAAGGAGCTCCGCTCCGGCCATGAAGACGGAACGCACTGGGTGCCTGCCGAAGTGGATGTCTCCATCCGCCCCGGATGGTATTACCACGCATCCGAAGATGAAAAGGTGAAATCACTCTCGCATCTGACCGATATTTACTATAACTCCGTTGGCAGAAATGCTTCGCTGTTGCTCAATTTTCCCGTGGACACCCGCGGACTGATTCACGAAAAAGATGCAGAACAGGTTTTGAAATTGGCTGAAACAATCCGGAATGACTTTTCAGACAATCTGGCACAGGGCAAGCGGGTAACGGCATCAAATACCAGAGGCAATTCCAAAAGATACAGCCCCTCCGGTGTCACTGACGGAAATCCTGATACCTACTGGGCAACCGACGACAATATTATCAGCGCTTCATTGGAAATCCGTTTTGAAAAACCCGAAAAAATGAACCGTTTTCTGATTCAGGAAAATATCCGCCTCGGACAGCGGGTGAAAAAGTTCAAACTCGAAGCGCTTGTTGGTGAAACATGGCAGACACTCGCCGATGAAACCACCATCGGCAGGAAACGTATTTTGAGATTCCCTGCCGTGGAAGCGACAAAACTACGTGTCACCATTGAAGATTCAAAGGCATCGCCGGCAATATCAAATGTCGGTGTGTATTATGCACCGGAACTCACCGCTGAATCCTGAAAACTGAGTTCTCCTTGAATAAGGAATTGTAATTTTTTAAAATATTTACCATGAAACGATTATTACTGCTTTTTGTGCTGACTGCATTTTTCAGCCAGCATGTGTTTGCCCAGCCAAAAATCTGGAACGAAACCGAACAGGAGAAGATGAAACGCCTTGAATGGTGGGCAGAATCGCGGTTTGGGATGTTTATCCACTGGGGAATTTATGCCCAGGCTGCCCGTCACGAATGGATAAAAAAGTATGAGAGAATTTCAGACGAAAAATATCAGCAATACTTTGATGCGTTTGATCCCGATTTGTTTGATCCCGCGGAATGGGCAAAAAAAGCCAAAGCTGCAGGAATGAAGTATGCCGTGATAACCAGCAAGCATCACGATGGTTTTTGCATGTTTGAGTCGGCTTATACTGATTACAATGTTATGAATACTTCTTACGGCGAAGATATTATTAAGAAATGGGTGGAGGCATTCCGCGCCGAAGGGCTTGGAATCGGTTTTTACTACTCTCTGATTGACTGGCATCACCCGGATTACACCATTGACAGGGTACATCCGCAAAGCGTGAGCACACAGGAAGAATATGACAAGCTGAATCAGGGGCGCGACATGGATGTTTACCGTCAGTTTTTAAAGGATCAGGTGCGGGAGATTCTCACCAAGTACGGAAAAATAGACATCCTTTGGCTGGATTACTCTTTCCCCGGAAAGTTTGGCAAAGGCAGAGAGGAATGGGGTTCGGTGGAACTGGTGAAAATGGTGCGGGAGCTTCAGCCCGGTATTATTTTAAATGATCGTGCCGACCTGAAAGATTACCAGGGAGGGTGGGATTTTACCACTCCGGAACAGTTTAAGGTGCAAAGCTGGCCCGAAATTGACGGGAAAAAAATCCCCTGGGAAACCTGCCAGACTTTCTCCGGTTCATGGGGATACTTTCGCGATGAATATACATGGAAAAACAACAGACAACTGCTCGTGCTTCTTATTGAGTCGGTCAGCAAAGGCGGAAATCTGTTGCTGAATGTTGGGCCTACTGCAAGAGGTGTGTTTGATCAGCGGGCAGATGAAGCCCTGACCGGTATGGGAGAATGGATGAAGTTTCACAGCCGTTCAATTTACGGCTGCACCGAAGCGCCTGAAGAATTTGAAGCGCCGGAACACACAATATTAACATATAACCCCAAAACCAACCGGCTTTATATTCACCTGCTCGATTATCCCATCACCAATTTCAGGCTTCCGGGATATAAAGGAAAGGTAAAATATGCCCAATTTCTGCATGATGCTTCCGAATTGCAGATTACAGAGCCTTATGGCCATCACATGCAGGGAAGCATAGCTACGGAAAATGATTTAAATCTGCGCCTGCCGGTAACGAAACCCGATGTTGAGATTCCGGTAATTGAGCTTTTTTTGGATTAAATTCATGTGCCGATTATTTTCTTAACATTAACTACAAATTCCTATTCTTAAATTTAACATTCTTCTATTTCTCTGATTCTCTGTGGGGGTAGTGTGTTTTG
>CAZVAD010000015.1:8477-29836 GCA_964624645.1 uncultured Mariniphaga sp. | reverse complement strand
ATCCGCAGAGCATGAAACCGGGCGAAGAGCCTCTGGTCTCTCATGCAACCGGGGTACAGCAACGGGGTGTTTCCGGGAAAGTTACCGACAGTGGCGGGCAACCCCTGCCGGGAGTTACAGTTGTCGTGAAAGGCACTACGCAAGGCACAATTACTGACCTTGACGGCAATTACACCATTACTAATATCCCCGATGGCGCCACGCTGATATTCTCGTTTGTGGGAATGAAGACACAGGAAATTGCAGTACGAACCCAAGCGAGGATTGATGTGAGGATGGAGGAGGAAACCCTGGGTTTGGGCGAAGTTGTTGTAACAGCTTTGGGTATAAAGAGGGAAACCAAAGTTTTAGGCTTTGCTGTAACAAGAGTGGATGAAGAAGAATTTTCTAAAATTCGCGAAGAAAATTTTATGAATTCTTTGGTTGGTAAGGTTGCAGGTTTGGATATTGGAGGGAACATATCTAATCCCGCAGGATCAACACGAGTAACAATTAGAGGGAATACTTCTATTTCGGGTGATAATCAGCCACTCTATGTGATTAATGGAATTCCTATGGATAACAGTAAATTTGGGGAATCAGGAGAAGCAGGGAAAATTCCAAATTGGGGGGATAATGTATCAAGTTTAAATTCGGAAGATATTGAGGAAATTACTGTACTTAAAGGTGCTACTGCTGCTGCCTTATACGGTTCCCGTGCAAAAAATGGCGCCATTTTGATCACAACTAAATCAGGTAGCGGAAGAGAAGGTTTTGGCGTGGAATTTACCACCCATAATACATGGGAAAAACCATATTTTATATGGGACGAAATCCTGCAAAGAGAATATGGGCAGGGAATAGGCGGTTTCAGGCCAGCTACAATTGATAATGCGGCTAAATACAATCAAAGACACTGGGGTGAAAAACTTGATGGTAAAATGACCATTCAATGGGATGGCGTAGAACGTCCTTACAGCTATAAGAAAGATGAATTATTGGATGACTTGTATTCAACTGGATTTACTACTTCAAATACTATTGCATTTACAAGTGGTGGAAGTGATGGATCATTCCGGTTAGGATTTTCAGAAATGAGAAGTGATGGTATTATCCAGAATTTTAATATGAAACGAAGAAATATCAGTTTAAATACCAATCGAAAAATTTTAAAAAATCTGGAATTCAGTGTGAGTGCGGATTATATAAACGAAGGCGTCAAGAATCGCTATTTTAGAAATACTCAGGGAGGTTTGCCGCAGGTTGCCCTAATGATAACCAACAACATGGGGCCAAATGAACTAAAGCCGGGTTATGATGAAAACTTCAGGGAAACAGGAGTGGGAACAGATGGTAATGCTACAAATCCATATTTTACTTTAGATAGATTTAGTAATCATTCGGACAAAGATCGGTTCCTTACAGCCTTAACGGCTAAATGGGATATATTAAGCTGGCTATTTGTCCGTGGAAAAGTTGGTCAGGACTTTTATACATTCGGCTATGAAAATATTATCCCAGATGGAACTGCTTTTGCTTTAAACGGATATATAGAGCAACAGGACAGGAAATTTATTGAAAGGAATTATGAGATTTTAGTGGGTCTTGATAAAAATATCAGTGACGATATATCTTTTAATCTCAATGTAGGTGGAAATTTAATGTCACAAAAAAGCATTGCAACAAACATTCGTGGCGATGGATTTCAGGTTCCTCAGTTTCATGTGGTTAACAATACCAAAGAAAGAGTCACTACTCTTGGAGGGTATCAAAGAAAAACAAATTCAATTTTTGGTACAGCCGAATTTGGCTTCAGGGATTACCTTTTTATCAATGTTACAGGCAGGAATGACTGGTTTTCTACTTTGAATCCAAAGTCCAACAATTATTTTTATCCTTCAATTGGTGGTAGTTTTATATTCTCAGAACTGTTTGATTTACCCGATTTTATCAATTTTGGAAAATTAAGAACATCTTATGCTTCCGTTGGAGGGGATACAAGTCCATATCAATTGCATTTAACTTATGGATTCGTAGGAAGTTTATATGACGGAGCACCATTAGGTACCATTAAACAATCGGTAGTTCCTAACGCCATGATCCGCCCACTGAGGGTAGATGAGTTTGAAGTAGGAGGCGAATTAAAACTATTTGACAACAGGCTTGGATTAGATCTTGCGTTTTATAATAAGTTGACAAGCGACGATATAACCCAGGAATCGATTTCGTCAACTACTGGATACTCAGGAAATTGGGTAAACGTAGGCCAAATCAGAAATAAAGGACTTGAGGTTTTAATTTATGGAACACCAGTAAAAACAAATAATTTCAGTTGGGATCTTTCTTTTAATGGAGCTTATAATAAATCCAAAGTTTTAAAAATTTCCGAGACTACCGATGAATTAGTTGCTTATAGATCTGGCGCTTATTTTAAACAAATTGCAGGTATGGAATATTCACAAATTGCAGGTTTCACTATTTTGAAAAATGAAAAAGGTGAGGAAATTATTGATGCAACTGGGCTTCCAAAACTGTCAACTGAGGTTGTAAATTTTGGTTCAGGCGTTCACAAATATATGAGTGGCTTATCAAATAATTTCAGGTATAAAAATATTTTATTAGCCGTTTCCATTGACGGAAAATTTGGAGCCAAGATATATTCCAATACACATAATCAATTAGGTCATCGCGGATTACTAAAATCAACTTTGCCAGGCAGGGAAAACGGCATAATACTACCCGGAGTTACTGAGGATGGGCAACCAAATACGGTTATGATTACTAAAGAAAGAGTTAGTAACAGAGATATTATCCAGAGGCGACGTGATGCCGTAGATGATTACCTTTTTGATGCAAGTTTTATAAAACTGAGGAATGTTAGTTTAACTTATATTCTTTCTCAAGATATAGTTAAAAGCATGAAATTGATTCAGGAAGCCAGTATTACTCTTGTGGGTAGAAATTTAGCTACTTTATTGAGAAACACACCAGGGTTTGATCCAGAAACAAATGCACTATCTGGTAATGCCCAAGGGTTGGAAGATAGCTCTTTACCCCCTGTAAGACATATCGGAATTAATTTTAATGTTAAATTCTAAAAAAATTCAGCCATGTTAAATTTAAATAAAATAATAAAAATCAATTTTTTATTGGTGCTCATCTTGTTTTTTGCGAGTTGCGACAAAGACTTTGAGCAGTTAAATATAGATCCAAATTCTGTTTCAAAGGATAATTTTAATCCGGCTTTTTTATTGACTACTGCTGAAATAATTATTACCTATGATTATGAGGTTGATATTTTTTATGGATCTGGTATGATGCAGCACTTCGCTGCATTAAGCGAGTCAGGAAGCAGTTGGGCTGAGGGCGATAAGTACTCTTATCATAGAGGTCATAACAATATGCTTTGGAGTTCTCAATATAGCACAGGTAACGGTTCTGTTAAGTTATTACAGGATATAATTCAAAACACTAAAGATGATGAAAGAGCCATTAATTTATATCAAATGGCAAGAATATTGAAAGTGTTAAATTTTCAAAGACTGACCGATACTTATGGGGATATACCCTATTCAGAGGCCGGGCTTGCATATTATGAGCAAATAGGCAAACCAAAATATGACAAACAAGAGGAAATTTATATGGATATGCTCAATGAATTGGATGATGCCGTCAATAAAATTGATTTAAATCAGCGTAATTTTGAAGAACATGAGATTGCTTATAAAGGGGATTTGGAGAAATGGAAAAGATTAGGCAACTCCTTGATGCTCCGTTTAGGTATGCGTTTATCCAAAGTTCAGCCGGCAACAGCTGAGTCATGGGTTAAAAAAGCCTATTCCAAGGGAGTATTTAATTCAAATGATGACAATTTATTTATTAAATTCCTTGATAAAACTGGTACAGTTGGCATACTTACTAATTCGTTAAGTTATAATCTAAGGGTAAATGGCCCGGAAACTCCCAAAATCAGTAAAACATTTTTTGATTTTCTTAAATTACATCAAGATCCTCGACTCCAATACACTGTGGGCGTATATAGCGATCCCTGGGATGTTTCAACTGGTAATTTTGACCCCGCTGTTCAAAAAGGATTGCGAAACGGTTTAACTATCCGAACAGTTCTACAAGAGCCTGATTATGATCCAGATGCACTCGGTGGGCAGCATCAGTATTCGGGAATCAGAAGAGATGTATATGCTAAAGTGGACGGTATAAAAATGTTGGTAACTTATGCTGAAACACAATTGTTATTGGCAGAAGCAGCAGTAAGAGGCTGGATTCAGGCTGATGCCAAAAAATTATATGAAGACGGGGTGAGAGGGGCTATGAAAATGCTGAGCCAGTATGATGAAATTGCAACCATTTCAGATAGTGAAATTGACACCTATTTGGAAAATTACCCTTTTGTAGGGACTCAAAATACTGATGACGCAATTGAACAAATAAGTACTCAGTATTGGGCAGCAACTTTTATGAGTGGTATTGAGACATGGGCAAACTGGCGCAGAACAGGATATCCTAAACTGATACCGGTTAATTTTCCAAATAATATCACTAATGGTCAAATACCCAGAAGATTGTATTATCCCCAAGATGAGATGGCTTTAAATGCAGACAGTTACAATGAAGCTGTGGCAAGACAAGGTCCAGATGATTTTATGACACGTGTATGGTGGGATTCTAAATAGATTCCATTTATAGTATCTCTGAAGTATATTTTAGTAATAAGTTGAGTAGGTGAAATTTTAAAATTTCACCTACTCATAGTTTATATTCTTCTCTTTATGCTTATATGAATTTCAAAAAATTGATTTTATTCTTATTGATGCATGTGATTTTATTTCAGATATCGTATGCAAAAACAAAGAATAGAATAACATTTAATGAATCCGGTGAACTGAAAATTGTTCAGTTTACTGATACTCACACTGAATTGAGCCGTGAAAGACATCTTGAAATTTTTGAGATTATTCCCAAAATACTTGAGATTGAAAATCCTGATATAGCAGTAGTTACCGGGGATGTTATAACTGAAGACAATCCCGAAAGAGGTTGGAGCAGGCTCGCTGAAATTTTCAATAAAGCCGGAATACCTTATGCTATTGTTTTCGGTAATCACGATTCAAAGCATAATTTAACAAGAAAAGAAGTGGCCGCCTATATTGAAAAGCTGCCGGGCATTTTAAATAAGAATGATAAAAAATCAGGAGGTTATACCAATTTTATTCTTTCGGTTTACGGAAAAGAGTACAAAAGGAAGGCGCTTCTGTATTTCATGGATTCCAATGATTACAGCACCCTCAGACCTCTTGTTGGCGGTTGGGGCTGGTTCACTCACGAACAGGTTGGCTGGTATAAGAAACGAAGCAAAAAAATCACTGCTGAAAACAACGGCATCCCTTATCCTGCACTTGCATTCTTTCATATTCCGCTTCCTGAATATTATGATGCTTTGAATAATAAAATCAGTCCACCTATCGGAGCCATAAATGAAACTCCTTGCAGCCCCCTCATAAATACCGGAATGTTTGCGGCAATGCTCGAAAGTGGTGATGTGATGGGGACTTTTGTCGGGCACGATCATACTAACGATTATATTGGAATACATTACGGGATTGCGCTGGCATACGGGCGTGTAACAAAATATAGAGAAAACCCACAAGATTTATCACCCGTTCCGGGTGCAAGGGTAATTGTTCTCAAAGAGGGAAAACGTGCGTTTGATACTTGGATAAGGGGAGCTGACGGAACTAAAGTTTATGAGTGTAATTATCCGGATTCATTTCTAACTGTTGAAAAAAAGAATAATAGCATATTGCGATAAGTAAATTTTCCAAAATTTTGAAAAATTCATTAATATCTCTACGACATAAAAAAATATTAATATGAACTTATTTATGAAAAGAGAAAAAGTCTCAGTGTGGATTCTGTTGCTTGCAACTATTCTTCTTTCATGTTCCGTTGATAATGAAAAAATCAAAATTGTTGATTTATCTTGTGAGTATCTGGAAAATCCGTTTGGAATTGATGAGACTTCCCCGCGACTAAGTTGGAGAATACAAACTGAAAAATACGATTTCTTTCAGGATGCATATCAAATTTTAGTTTCAAGCAGTCAGCAAAATTCAGAGAAAAATATTGGTGACATTTGGGACAGCAAAAAAGTAACTTCCGGACAATCAGCACATATAGTATATTTAGGAAGCGAATTAAAATCACGCCAAAAGGTTTTCTGGAAAGTAGCTGTTTGGGGGAATAAAAATGAAGAACCTGTATGGAGTGAAGTTTCAACATGGGAGATGGCACTATTAAATCAATCGGATTGGCAAGCTGAATGGATTGGCAGCGCTGAACCACGGCTTCCGGTTGTCGGGCAAAAGAATCCGGCTTTATATTTCAGAAAAAGCATATTACTCGAAGACAATGCCCGAGATGCCCGTGCCTACATATCTGGATTAGGATATTATGAATTGCATATCAATGGCAAAAAAGTGGGCGACCATGTGCTATCCCCAAATCAAACCAATTATGACAAAAGGCAGGAGAATAGTTTTTACAACGGCCGGATTGCAAATATGTCAATGCGCGTTTTGTATGTTACCTACGACATTACAGAGTATCTGCAAAAAGGTGAAAATATCATTTCGGTTATTCTTGGAAACGGCTGGTATTTTCAGAATGAAAGGGAAGAATATCTTCCTGTGTGCTACGATACCCCCCGCTTTATAGCTCAATTTGAAATTGAGAACCAAACAAATGAAAAGCAGGTTTTTGTAAGCGACCAAACCTGGAAAATTGGGAATGGCCCTATTACGGACAATAACCTTTATTTTGGAGAAATCTATGATGCACGCCTGGAAGTTTCGGATTGGGATTTAAAAAGCTTTGATGATTCCATGCTCAATAATGCCGCTGTTGTCCGGGCACCTGAAGGAAAATTATATGCCCAGATGTCGCCGCCTGACAGAGTTGTGGCTACAATTCAACCCGTGGCAGTGTCCACGCCAAGAGCAGGTATTTACCGTTATGATTTTGGCACCATGTTTTCAGGTTGGGTAAAACTAAAAGTCAAAGGAGAACGCGGAAGAAAAATCACAATGATTTTTCGCGAAGACAATGATATAACCTATGGCCAATCTGATACATATATTCTAAAAGGAGAAGGCGTGGAAGAGTGGGAGCCAAGGTTTACCTGGCATTCCTTTCGATATGTTGATATAATTGGGTCCGACTCAGAAATTTCTCTTGAAAATATTGTGGGAAAAGTTGTTCATACAGACGTTGAAAGCGTTGGTTCTTTTAAAAGTTCCAATGATTTATTTGACAGGATTCTAACTGATTTCCAAAAAACCCAATTGGATAATATGCACGGTGGTGTAACCACCGATTGCCCGCACCGGGAACGGCGCGGCTACACCGGCGATGGACAAATTGCCGCACAAGCAGCCATTTTTAATTTGGATATGAAAAGTTTCTATACAAAATGGCTGAACGATATTGCCGATTCCCAAAACAGAGAAACCGGCCTGGTGCCCAATACAGCGCCATTTCACCATGGCATGTTAGGCTCGGTGCCCTGGGGCTCTGCCTATATTTTAATCCCGTGGTATATGTATCTGTATTACGGCGATAGCGTTATTCTGAAAAAACACTATGATGGCATGAAGAAATTTATGAGTTATCTACATTCCATCAGGGATGAGGATGGCCTTGTCGTTGAAATTGAGCTTGGCGAATGGGTACCTCCTGCACCAACAAAAATTCCTGCTTCCTTTGTCAGTTCAGCTTTTTATTATCACAATTTAACCCTAATGACCATAATTGCAAATGTTCTGGACAAAAGTTCCGATTCAGAACTTTTCATTGCAAGGGCTGAAAATTTAAAACATGCTTTCAATAAAAGGTATCTTAATTCTCAAAAAAACAGCTACTCAATCGGATATCAGGGAGCAAATGTTTTTCCGCTTGCTTTTGGTCTGGTACCTGAAAATCTCGTGGATAAAGTATTCAACACGTTAGTGCATAATATCGAAGTGAACACGAAGGGACATTTTGATACCGGAATGATGGGAACACCCTACTTACTTGAAGTTCTCACAAATTACGGGCGGCCTGACCTGGCTTACACAGTGATGAACCAACGAGATTACCCAAGCTATGGTTATAATATTGAAAGGGGAGCTACTACATTGTGGGAGACCTGGACGGGGAAGGATTCTCACAGTCACCCGATGTTTGGAAGTGTTTGTGCCTGGTTTTACAAGGGACTGGCCGGCATAAATCCAGACCCGGAGAAGCCGGGCTTCAGGCACATTGTAATAAAACCAAATATTGTTGATGAACTTGATTTTGTAAATGCAACACACACTTCAATGTATGGCGAAATTACTTCACATTGGAAATATGACAACGGAAAGTTTCAACTAAAGGTAAAAATTCCGCCAAATACGACAGCTTCTGTTTTTGTTCCCGGCGAAAATACCAACCTTGTTGGTTCCGATAAATCAGGTGTTGATCTTATCGGGATTAAAGACGATTATTCACTTTACGAAATTTCTTCAGGTGAATATAACTTCGTCTCTGAAAATATTGAAGGGGTTATTAAGTCTCCAATGCTATCAATACCGGTTATTAATCATCCGGATTCAATTCAGTTTTATACTGATTCTGTTTTGATTAATATCCGTCAATATTCCAAAAGCGGTGAAATCAGATATACACTTGATGAAAGCGAACCGGATGAATCGTCAAAATTATTTGAGCACCCGTTTATGTTGCGTGAAAATGCAATTATAAAAGCAAAAGTCTTCAGGGAAGGAATATCCCCCGGATATACCAAGTCAAGCAAAATTATAATTATGGATTCTGCTGCAAACGGTCTGCAATATAATTATTACGCTGGCCTTTGGAGCCGGCAACTTCCCGATTTTTCAAAATTAAAACCGGATATTTCAGGGAAAATTTATAATATTAATCTGAATGAAATAAAATACCAGGATGAAGAATTTGCTTTGGTAATTTGGGGAGAAATTGAAATTGAATCACAAGATATTTATACTTTCACATTAAGCTCAAACGATGGTGCTAAATTGTATATTGACAACAACATGGCCATTGATGCTGACAGGCCGGGGAACAACAATGTTTCAAGTGAAATTAAATTATCGCAGGGAAGACATAAGATAAAAATTGAATACCGTCAGTTAGGTGGAGGAAAATGGCTGGAACTTTTTTATGAAAGTCCGAAAATTGAAAGGCAATTAGTTCCAAATTCAATACTTTTCCCGGATAACGAAAAAATTAATTAAAATTATTGATATGAAGTATTTAAGATTGACATTGATTGGGTTAGGGTTATTAATGGTTATTAACTGTTGTAAAACCGAATTGAAAGATGAAGCAACTTTTTTACCAAACCTTAAGGAAGAGTTGCTGAATAACAAGGAGAGAGGCCGGTTTATTTTTACGTTTGCAAGCCTTGCTTATGATATAAATTCCGATTGGGGGAAGGGTGTTCCTTTAATCGGTATGGAGAAACTTGCAAACGTTGCCCACAAATATGATATTCCGGTTACCTGGATAATGAACCCGGGTTCAGGCAGGGCAATGAAAGACAAACTGGATGAATGGCATGAGAAATATGGAGACGATATTGCTTTTGAGTGGCATGGCAATTTTGAAAATGATGGTATTGATTTTAAGGCAGCCGTTGATTCACTAAGAAGCCTTTTTCCCTGGTCAAAAGTGGAGGTTTTTTCCGGAGAACGGAGTAATGAGATGTTCAAACTTAGTAAAGATGCTGAAGCGACAGGCATTTGGGGTTCTTGTTGGGAGCAGGTAGGAATTGATGGGATAACTGACAAGGGCACACCTTGGGGATTTTTTTATGCGTCGGAAGATAATTACAAATTGCCGGCATTAAATGGGGACGGTCTTGTTTCGGTTGAATGGATATCCCGCGATTTGCTCAAGGGGCTTCATGCGCAGGCGCCTACAATCTATTCAAGCGATGTCAACGATGTTGGAAGGACTGGATTATGCAACAGTCAGGATATCAGCTACTGGAAAGCTTTTTTTGACAATTATATCAGAAATATTGCCCACAATAAATTTGTCTTTTTCCAGCAACAGCAGGAAGCACATGAAATGGAATATGGTGATGTGTGCAGGGCTTATCCACCCGAAGAGATTGAAGAAGCCGAAAAAATGTTAGATGCCTTTTTCCAGTATGTCAAATCGTATGGCGATCTGGTTGAATATATGACCTACCCGGAAGCAATAAATCTTTATAAAAGCAATTTTACTGAAACCGAACCTGCAATAATGTTATTTGACGATGCGCCAGCCCGCAAACCTGAATTTTGGTATGTCCGTGGGTACGGGGCATTCGGGCCATGGCCTAAAACATTGCTATACTACGACAAGGAATGTCAGTTGGCATTTGTTGAAGATCAACTCATGCCAATAATGCACCGCGACTATATTAATAACAGGGAGGTATATGATCCCAATTATTTTGTATCCGACTATTCGCCTGCAATAAAAGTACGGACACCCTGGGAAAGAAACTTTGAAATTACCGAAATACCGATTGAAATCACGTCAAACAAAGAAATGCCCTATGCGCTTTCGCTTTGGTATGATTTCAACCGTTTTAAAGTCAAAAAAATTGATGGGGCAAATTATGTCGGTCCGGTAGAAAATCAGGTAATACTGTTGAGGCTTAATCTGAAAAAAGGGTTAAATAAAATTCTTGTCCAATTGGATTTAGAGTAAAAATAAAGAAAGAAGAGTACCGCTTTGAGTATTTTTTGCAACAAAAATTTCAAAAATATTGATTTTTCAGCATTTACTTTTTTTAAAATATTAGCATAAATAAACATTAAAATTTTTCTATTATGAAAGACAAAAGAGATTTTAATTATTCAGGAATTGACCGGCGTGATTTCATAAAGTCAGCCGGTTTGGCTACAACAGGGTTAACAATTGCTCCCCATATGGTTCTTGGCGGAAAAAATTCAGATTTGAAAAAAGTCAGGATTGGTTTCATTGGGATAGGTGACAGGGGAAGTGATTTGATGAGACAAATTATGAGTGTAGATGGCGTTGAAATAGTTGCTGTTTGTGACATTGTAGAGGAACGTAACGCCTGGGCACAGAAATTTTTGGTTGATGCAGGGAGAAAAAAACCGGAAGCCTATGGTCGTGGGGTTGATGACTGGCGCAGGCTTTTGGATAGAAATGACCTTGATACCGTTATATGTGCAACACCATTGGAATATCATGCGCCGATAATGATTGCCTGTATGGAGAAAGGAATTATCGGCGGCACCGAGCTTCCTGCCTGTCATGGCATAGAGGAGGCATGGCAGCTTATTGAGGTTTATCACAAAACCGGTGTTCCGTTTATGATGTTTGAGAATTATATCTACAGGCGCTTTGTGCAGTTGGTTCATAACATGGTCAGTCAGGGTGTTTTCGGAGAGATATCACATTGTACTTCCGGTTATCAGCACGAAAGCCCGTTTGTGATGTTTGACGATCAAGGGAATTTGCTTTGGAGAGGAAAAGAAAGAGCGCTTCGCAATGGGAATCAGTATCCAACACATGCCGTTGGCCCGGCAGCCAAATGGCTGGAAATTAACCGGGGCGACCGGTTTGAGTACCTTGTCTCAATGGGAGGCCGCTCTGTGGGGCTGAACCATTATGCAGAGAGGCTTCTTGGTAAAGAACATCCTTTTGCACATCAGAAATGGCCGCTCGAAGATGTTAATGTTACCTTGATCAAAACTTTCAAAGGGATCAATGTAGCCATATATTACGATGCAATTTTACCCCGTCCCTGGGATTTGATACATCGCATTCAGGGAACAAAAGGGATTGCGTATGGCACTGTAGATAGCATTTACCTGGAAGACAGAAGTCCAAAACGTAAAGAATGGGAACCGGCTTCCAATTATTATGAGCAATATGAACATCCCAATTGGAAAAAGTACGGAAAAGATGGTGAAATCGCTAAAACTTTCGGGCATGGTGGAGGAGATATTCTGATGTTGATGGATTTTGTTGATGCTGTCAGAACCAACAGGTATGACATATCCGTTGACCCATACGATGCAGTTACATGGTCCATTTTAAATGACCTGACGGAAACATCAGTAAATAACAAAAGCCGTCCTGTGGATTTTCCTGATTTCACTTTGGGTAAATGGCAATCACGTAAACCATTGCCAATTAAAGCTATATAATTTGGTTGAGCGCAATAATTTCTTTGTTAATGGATTTTGTTGATAATTAAAGCTTTATAGCTATAAGTAGATGAGGCTGTTTTGAGAAAAACAAAACAGTCTCTGATTTATGTTAATCTTCATTTTCCGGGTAATGGAAATTTACTAAGATGGAGCTAAAAACTGGTAAAAAAAGAAGGGAATTTATTAAACAGGCAATTCTTGCAACTGCCGGAAGTGTTGCCTTTCCTACAATTTTGGCATCATGTTCCAAAGGTGCAAATGACCGTATCCAAATAGCACACATTGGAACCGGCTCGAGAGGAACTACCGTCACAAAAAACTATTTTCTCAATATCCGTGATTCAATATCATTGGCAACCTGCGATGTATTCACTGACCGGAGAGAAAACCTGGCAGGATACATTTCATCTTTCTATAAAGAAAAGTATGAACGAAATATTGAATGCATACCTTATCTTGATTACGAAGAAATTCTTGACAGGGAGGATATTGATGCGGTTCATATTGCAACACCTGATCATTGGCATTTATCAATGGCCATCAAGGCAATACGGGCAAATAAACATATCTATCTGGAGAAGCCTCTTGGTCTTAGTTTAGATGACATGCTTAAACTGGAAAAGGAAATTAAAAACAAAAATCTCGTTTTTCAATACGGAACGCAACAAAGGTCCCTTGAGCATATTCAAAAAGGCATTCAAATGGTCAAATCGGGGGAGATAGGGGAAATACACAAAATTGAAATATGGGCGCCTTCCGCTGAGGGCCGATCGTTTGGAAGAGTTGAAGGGTCTGTAGCAGATGACAATCCACCAGCAGGTTTGGATTATGACAGATGGTCAGGCCCTGCTCCGGTCAAGCCTTATTCAGAAGCAAGAGTGGCCAAAACAGGCATTTGGAATTTATATGATTATTGCCTTGGTATGATATCAAGCTGGGGAGCACATCCATTGGATGTTGCCGTTTGGGGGGCGAAAGAAAAAATGAATGATGTATGTACTGTAACTGGCTTTGGTTCTCTTTTTCCTGAAAATTCTTTTTTTGATACAGTATTATACTGGAATCTTAATTTGATTTATGAAAACGGATTGGCGGTTGATTTTGTCAGTGATAATTATGCCGGGAAGATGCAGGAGAAACTGCAACAAAGTTTAAACGGCACAACTTTTTATGGAGACAAGGGATGGATCAGCCTTGGAAGAGGCAATGCCGCATCGAGCATAGAAAAATTAGATAAAGAATTAAATGTGGTCGTTTATGGTGAAAATAATCTTCATGGATTGAATTTTATCAAAACAATAAAAGGTAAAATTGAAGAAATCAATCCTCTTGACGAGGCTATTCTATCGGATACCATAAGTCATTTGGGTAATATTTTAATTCGTTCAGGGAAAGATAAAATTGTATGGGATCCTGTGAATAGAAAAATAAATAATTATCCGGAATTAATCAATAAATTTTTCCATCGTGAGAATAGAGAGCCATACAATATCTGATTTGTATTGTGCTATTTACTCAGGAAATTATTTGAAAGAAAAATATTCTCTTTTAAATTAAGCTCCATAATTTTTAGCCATAGATTTTTTTAACTTTCTGTTTTATAGTGTTATGAAAATGTATTATTTAAGCCTTCTGGTGTTAATATTTACAGTTTTAGGTTGTACCCACACAGCCAGACAAAGCAGTCAGTCGGATGAGTGGAGGCCTGATTCACAACAGCTTGAAGAGCTTATGTCGGAGAAGGACTATCATTGTTCAATTCAGCTGGGAAACAAGTTCTTTATTGATATCGCCGAAAAGGGGCAACATCGTCATTTTCCGTTTGCCTATAAATTTGGGGATAACATTTTTGTATCCTACAGTGAACATGATGATATTATAGTAGCTTCTCCAGTAGATGCTTTAAGAATTTCAAGGGATAACGGTAAAACATGGGGTGAAAAAATTGTAAACAGTGATTTTTATTTCACTTCCATGTTTGAGAAAGACGGGGTTCTATATGGAATTACTTACATGACTTATCCAATTTCTTCAACACAGGAAGAGTCTGTTTATTGGACATCAAACGATGCCGGCAGGTCGTGGAGTCAACATTATGGTGTTGTAAACACAAGCGAGGATTTACCTTTTACAAAAAATGGACCTGAAAACGGGGGCATTTGGGGAAGTATGGAATTTCACCGGGGAATGGAGGTTATGGAAGATGGTTCTGTTCAGGGAGTGATGTACGGCACTTTTGGGGAAGGAGCAGATTTAAGGGCATCGGTGGCGTGGGTGAAATCTGAAGATAATTGCAAGACCTGGGATATAGTATCCGTCGTGGCTTCAGGTACTCCTCCCGGTTTTGAAGATACAGAAGGCTATTGCGAACCCACTTTTGCCAAAGTGAAAGATGGCACTTTGCTTTGCGTGATGCGGATAGATGGTTATGCACCCTTATTCCAGTCCCGCTCAAAAGATGGAGGAAAGACCTGGTCAGAACCGACTCAGTTGCCGGGACTAAGCCCGGAAGCTTCCTATAGTGTAGATCCTCATTTATTATTGACGAGTGATAAGGTTTTGCTGCTGAGTTATGGCAGGCCGGGAAATAAACTTGCTTTTTCCAGAGATGGTTCCGGCTATAATTGGGATGAGTATTGTGTAACCCGAAAAGAGATAACTACCGGTTATACCGGTATTGTAGAGATAAACCCAGGAAAAATTTTACTGATTGGAGACCACGGGAATATACATTACCGAAAAGTCCAATCGGCAGATACCATAGCGATTTATGGACAGGTAATTAAGTTTAAATAAAAGGTTCGATTTCAGAATCTTGATTAGTAAATAAGTGTAAATAAGAATTATAAATTTTTTTAATATGAACTACAGAGTAATTTTAATAATAGGACTTATATCTTTTTTTGTCTCCGCATGTGAGCAAAGTAACATGAAAAAGAAAAGTAATGAAATTTCCGGGCAGAATGATTTGCTGCAACAGAAAACCTTTATCCCCAATCTGAAATCAGAGCTGGAAAAAGATGACTCAAAAGGAGAATTGGTTTTTACCTTTTCCGCCATTGCTTATGCAACAATGAAGCCTGCAGGCCTAAGGATCCCGTTAAAAGGGATGGAGATTTTAGCCGACTTGGCGCATAAGTACGGCATTCCGGTCACCTGGTTGACGGATGTTACCACCGGAAGATTAATGAAAGACAAAATCAATCAGTGGCATGAGGAATTTGGCGATGATATTGGAATGATTTTTTCGGCTACTGCTGCCATGCGTGATTCCCTGAAAATCTTGTTCCCTTGGTCAGATGTAAATATTATGGCATCTACTCATACAAAGAGAGAGTCTGCCATTGCTCAGGATCTGGGAGTTACGGGAATTTGGGGTTCTTGCTGGGAACAGGAAGGAGTGGATGGAATTACAGACAGAGGCTCTCCCTGGGGCTTATACTATACTTCCGCTGAAAACTATAAAGTTCCGGCATTGTCGGGCAGGGGTCCTGTTTCTTTGGAATGGACTTCACGCGATTTATTGAAAGCGCTTCACACCGGGAGATCATCTATTTATTCAAGCGATCCAAATGACGTTCTTCGCTCAAAGATTTGCAATGCTGATGACATCAGTTATTTAAAAGCCTTTTTTGATAACTACATCCGAAATATTCGTCATAACAAATACGTGTTTTTTCAACAGCAGCAGGAATCACATGAGATGCAGTATGATGGAAAAATTTTCACGGTTTACCCACAGGATGTCATTGATGAATCAATAGAAGTTCTGGATAAGTTTTTTGCCTATGTGAGCAGCTATGGCGATTTGGTGAAATATAAAACCCTGCCGGAAGCCGTGAAGCTTTACGAAGAGAATTTTTCCGAGACCGAGCCTGCATTGATGCTCTTTGATGACTTTGATATCAATCCAATTCCATTTTGGTATGGAAGAGAGAATGGTGTCACTGGTCCTTGGCCACAAACTTTACTATATTACGATAAAGAAGGACAGTTTGCCTTTGTAAAAGACCGGTTTGACCCGATTCTCCTTCGGGATTATGTACACAATCGTTCTTTTAAAGATCCAGCCTATTATCAGGTTGCATACGTAGATCAACCCAATTTGAAAGTTGAAGTACCGTGGGAGGATATTCCGTTGGATGAGGTACTGATCAATATAGACGCTCCCAAAGCCATTCCATATGCTGTTGCATTCTGGTATGATTTAAAACATTACCGCATAACCCGGGTTGACGGAGCCCGGTTGATGGGGACAGTAGAGCAGCAGGTGGCTCTATTGAGACTGAATCTGGAAAAGGGACTGAATAAAATAGTGGTTCACCTGGAGCCCCAAAAATAAACTGATTTTCAAAATTTAAAAAAATAAAATGTACAAGTTTTTTTTACCATTTTTATTTCTGTTTACTCTTTCATATCACTTCTCCCATGCACAAAACTTTGAAGCAGTAAACGTATTTGAATCGGGAGAAGGCGGGTATAAAAGCTATCGGATTCCCGCGATCATCACATCACCCAATGGCGATTTGCTGGCTTTTGTAGAAGGTCGGGTAAACGGAGTCTCCGATTTCGGTCATATCCACATCGTGATGAAAAGAAGCACAGACGGAGGTAAAACCTGGTCTGCCTTGCAGGTGGTGGCTACCAATGGAGAATTTCAGGCAGGCAATCCTGCGCCGGTGGTGGATTTATTGGATCCTGCTTATCCTCAGGGAAGGATTTTTATTTTCTATAATAAAGGAAATAAGCCTACTCACGAGCTTTTCAAAGGGTTGGGTTCACGTGAAGCATGGTATAAAACTTCAACAGATAACGGTCATACCTGGTCTGATGAAAAAAATATTACTGATCAGGTGAAAAAGAATGACTGGTATTATTTTGACAATACCCCCGGCCATGCCCTGCAGTTTCATAGCGGGAAATACAAAGGCAGAATCTATGTGGCATCCAGTCATGCAATCAAAGGGGATGATTTTACTTCACACGGATATTATACAGATGACCACGGGGAATCTTTCCATATGAGTGAGTCGGTTTGCTTTCCCGGAGGTGAAACTACTGCAACAACCTTATCCAATGATGGCCTGATGTTGAACATTCGCAACGAATCGGAGAAACCGCCTTACAGAGTTGTTGCAGTCAGCCGGAGCGGTGGAGAGAAATGGGATAAAGTGTATTATGATTATCAACTTCCCGATCCGAGTTGTGAAGGCTCTATTCTGAACCTCGGAACTATCGGAGGAAAAGATATTCTTGCTTTTAGTAATAATGCTGACACCTCGAAAAGAATAAATCTGACCTTGCGAATCAGTAGAGATAGTGGTGAAACCTGGGAATGGAGCCAATTGGTGGATTCAAAAGCTCAGACCACGATTTATTCCGATCTTGTAAAACTCAATGACCATCAGATTGGAATTCTTTACGAAGCATTTTATGACAGGAAAGATTATTCAATCATGTTTTCAATTTTTGACTGGAGAGAAATGATTAAATAAAAAAGGACTTAAAAAATTAACATAAAAAATGAAAAGGTACTTTGCAACTTTTATGATTCTATTTGTATTTTCCTTAACGACTTTCGGGCAGGGAGATGGTTTCTTAATCAAAAATGGAGAAAGAATTTTTCCGATTGGCTGGTATCATTTTCCGAAAGAGGATGAAGATTTTCAGGAGATCGTGGATGCCGGTTTTAATATTATAAGATGTGGCTCTAAAGCCGATCTCGATCGGGTACAGGCTGCAGGAGTAAGTGGATGGGTCTCCTTACCCTTGCAAAATGGAGTTACAGATGACTTTAAAAAGCAAGTGGGGTCAATGGCAGGCCATCCGGCTTTGGGTTTATGGGAAGGCCCTGACGAGATTATTTTGAGTTTTACTCAGGATTATCAGTATCGTGATTTAGGCCGGTTTACAGATAATAAAGGCCGTTTTATCACCTGGCGAAACAGAACACCGGAAATGGAAAAATATGCAGCTGAAATAGCTCCCGGGATTATGAAAAATATGCACGAAGCCATTTCTTATATTAGAACACACGACCCGAATAACCTGCAGGTATGGATGAATGAAGGGGCGCACAGCTCTCCCTTTTATATTCGCCAGTATCTTGATGCAATAGATATCATTGGCTGTGACCATTACCCTGTCTATGGTGTTGAAAAAAATGGTAGCCCTGCAAGAAGAAATATTGAAGAAATCGGCTATGTAACAGAACAGTTTGGAGAAATAGGGATGGGGAAACCGGTGTACATAATACTTCAGGCAAATTCAAAGCATGAAGAAGGGCCCAAGGCCGATTCAATCTGGCATCCTGATTATCCC
The DNA here is from genome assembly GCA_964624645.1 of uncultured Mariniphaga sp. Taxonomy (GTDB): domain Bacteria; phylum Bacteroidota; class Bacteroidia; order Bacteroidales; family Prolixibacteraceae; genus Mariniphaga. The sequence continues at coordinate 11,282 of CAZVAD010000015.1, read as the reverse complement.
TCTTTTGAAGAATCCCGTTATATGGCTTATTCAGTGATTACTCACGGCGGGAAAGGAGTTTTTTATTGGGGTGGTTATCTCATCGGAACAAGAAACACACCCACTGCCGAAAACTTTCGCCAATCTCTCTATTCTCTCGCAAGCGAGCTCAATGCCCTTCAGCCATTTCTCATTGCTCCTGAGCAAAAGCAAGTCAGCGCTTATTACCTGAAAGATTTTGAGCGGAAAGAACCATCTGGAAGCTTATTTCAAAATCAGATAGCCTGGGCGGCAAGACAATTTGGGAGAGATTGGATGATAATTCTTTCAAACGATGACAGCATCACGCTTCAGAATGTTGCCGTGAAAGGTTTAAAAAACCTGAATGGCTTCACTTTTTATGAACTTTACGGGGAAGAAACCGTGGAAGTAGCCAATGAAGAGTTTATAACCAGATTGAAACCACATGAGGTAAAGGTCTTTGTAACAAGTCGAAAATGGGAATCAACAAGATTAAAAGAAAGGGACTATCCGGGATATCATCCGGGGAGAGAGTAAAATGAGTTAAATGGCAAAGATGAGGAGAATACGAAAGATTGTAATTTTTATGGCAGGTTTGTTTTTGGTTGCTTCCATTAGTGTGCCTGCCCAACAAATCCCTGATAATATCCGGTTGTTGATAAATAGCTTGCCAATCTTAAAGCATGATCGGGGTAACCGGGATTTACTCTATCAATATTCTGTAGGTAATTTAAGTGGTTTATCAGATGCAGAAACAAAACAGGTAATCACAGATTTGGCAGAACGTGGCATAGGAGTCATTACTTTCTGGGAAAAGGGACAGAATATGGAATCCCGGATTGTGGAAGGAATTCGCATAGGTCGGTTACAACAGGAGTTGGGCCTCAAAGTAGTGGTGGATGCTACCCGGTTACTTTATGGGTTTTATGATGGTACTGCCGCAACAATGCACGTGGATGAAAATAAAAATTTCTTTTCAGACCCTTCTTTTGCAGGGTATAATATGGGCTGCCCCTTTTCAATTGATCACCGGATTCCCGTAATTAAAAGTTATATTGTTGCTTATGCCGAAGCCTACAAAAGTGCCGGCATCTTCATTGACAGAGTTACTGCTGATTGGGAAATTGATGGGCCGACAGAATGGAATGAAGCCTGGGAACATTCCAAAAAATGCATTAAATGTCAAAAGAATATTCCGAATATAAATGATTTTAAATCATTTCAATCCATCATACGTTCAAAGCGGTCGGCATTGATTAAAACTGTTTATAGTCTTCCGGTTTTGGAAAAATTTGCTCAGATTGAAATCGCCAATTACGGAGTTTACCCGGGCAATGGATGGCGTTATTGGTATGATTATTTTGAGAACCCCCAACCTGAGCTTCCACATATCAGAGACCAACAAGCCCTTTATCGCCCCTGGTATGATGAATTTACCGAGAGTGGATTTACTATGGCAATGTCCGTAGTTTATACCTGGTATCCGATATTTATGCAATATCCTGAATATAGTTCGGATTACCGGTGGTTTTATAATATGCTGCTGGTGGGTAGCAATGCCGGCAAATCTACCCCTTCTGGTATTCCGATAGCCACATTCGTACACTGGCATACTACAGCCCCACCGGAAGAACCCGATCCAAAGGTGGAACAAATGAGTAAGGAATACTACAAAGAACTGCTGTGGCATTTGATGTTGCGAGGGCATGATGTATTTTACTCATGGTGCCTGCAGAAAGAACTTAAAAAAGAGATGGAGTTATTACAAGATGTCTATGACCGTTCATTGGAATACAATCATTGGTTTGAGCATGGCCGACCTGTTATTTTTGAAGTACCCAAAGAAGAAGGTACTGTAATTTCCGCCATTAAATTGGGAAATGAGTTGCTCGTGAGACGAACCGATTTTAAAGAGAACAAAATGGATATTGTCTTTATGTTTGATGATCAGGAGGTACTGATACCTGCAAAACAAGGAAGTTGTCAGATTTTAAAAATAAATTAATAAAGATTTTTAGCTATGGAAATTAATTCAAGATTTAAAAAATTGATTTTATTTCTGGTGGTTTTATTATGGATTTTTTCTACCCGGACCCAGGGACAGATTACTCTGCCTTCCATTTTTTCAGATGGAATGGTCATGCAGCAAAAATCAGATGTGCCGGTTTGGGGTTGGGCTAATCCAGGAGAATTCGTTTCCGTTACAGGAAGTTGGGACGACAAAGTTGTTTCCACCATCTCCGGTTTAGATGGAAAATGGCAGGTAACTCTTAAAACTCCGAAAGCGGGAGGCCCTTTCTCAATAATCGTTCAAGGAAGCGAACGAAAAGATATCAAAGATGTGTTGATGGGTGAAGTTTGGCTGGCATCCGGTCAATCCAATATGGAAATGCCTGTGCGGGGTTTTCTCAATGAACCAATTCTTCATTTTGAGGAAACCGTAAAAAATGCACGATATCCGAATATTCGTTTTTTTAATGTTCAGAAACTTATAGCCCTCGAACAACAAAAAGATGCCCAGGGGGAGTGGATAGCAACTTCTCCGGAAACGGTACAGGACTTTAGTGCTACTGCTTACTTTTTTGCGCTTCAGTTGTTCGAAAAACTCAATGTCCCTGTCGGGATCATTGCCAGCAACTGGGGTGGGACGGTGGCTGAAGCATGGGTTAGTGAAGGAAGTTTGCGAGAGTTAGGTGATTTTGATAACCAGCTCGATAAGTACCGAAATATTCTGGAGAATTATGAGGAGACTCAGAAAAAGGATGAAGAGCAAACAAAAAAATGGGAAATTCGGGAAAAAGAAGT
>CAZVAD010000015.1:0-8414 GCA_964624645.1 uncultured Mariniphaga sp. | reverse complement strand
GGATTATGATGATTCAGACTGGAAGATGATTAAAGTGCCTGCTTTGTGGGAAAATGAAGGCTATCCAAAATTAGACGGAATCGCATGGTATCGTACTGAAATAGATATCCCTTCAATCTGGGACGGGAAAGAACTGGTATTAAATCTTGGACTGGTTAACGATAATGATATTACCTGGTTCAACGGTCATAAAATTGGAGAGACAGATGGAGCAGTAGATAACAGACGTTATTCCATTCCGGGACAATTTGTAAAAAGTGGTAAAAATATTCTGGCTGTCCGTGTTGTTGATATCGGGCGTTCCGGAGGAATATACGGAAGTGCGAAAAACATTAAGCTTTTCCCGAAGCTCAATGAAACCGGAGATACTCTTCCTTTGGCAGGAGACTGGAAATTCAAACCGGTTGCCGACAAGCCCGTTTTAATAAACCCCGAGTCCCCGAGTAGTCCATCTGTTTTATACAACGGTATGATTGCACCACTGGTACCCTATGCCATTAAAGGAGCTATCTGGTATCAGGGAGAGTCTAATGTTGGCAGAGCAAAGCAATATGAAACACTTTTCCCGATGTTGATCCAAGACTGGCGGGAAAAATGGAGTGTGGGAAAATTCCCTTTCTATTTTGTGCAGATTGCACCTTTTCCTTACGGAGGAGATGCCCACAGCGGTGCAGCGCTCCGCGATGCTCAAAGGCGGTCTCTGCATGTGAAAAATACCGGAATGGCGGTAATTATGGATATTAATGATACTACCACCATACATCCGCCGGATAAAAAGGGAGTTGGTAATCGGCTCTCCGTATTGGCTTTATCGCGCACTTACGGTAAAAAAAGAATCGTAGATTCCGGCCCTTTGTTTCAAAAAATGAAAGTAAGAAAGGGAGTAGCTATAGTATCTTTTACTCATGTCGGAAAAGGATTGGTGGCAAAAGATGGTCAATTGAACGGATTTGAAATAGCCGGTAAAGATGGTCGGTATGTACCTGCGAAAGCAATGATCAAAGGTAGAAGAGTTATCATACAGGCCGATGAGATAAGTTATCCGGCAGCTGTCAGATATGCATGGAAAGATACGGCAGAACCCTGGTTATTCAACAAAGAGGGTTTACCTGCTTCAACGTTTGCTACTGATTATTATTAATAATACCATTTAGAAATAAATTTTTGTAATCATACGGATTTGAAAATTCGCCGGAATATTCGAAAGAGAGCATTGAATGGGCACCTGTATTTAAGCATCACTTTGATGTTGTTGAATTGTCAAGTAGCTTATCTGGCAGAAAAGAGGACAGGAGCTTGCAGAAAGGACAATCGAACTGATTAAAGAAATCATGGAATGACAACTTTTTTGGTTATTAACCCGACAATAACTAAACGTAACTTTTATAACATAAGCTACTTATAATCAATTACATTTCAGCTTTAAAATATTGTTAATAACATGTACCGCTAATACCAATAAAAAACATGAAAAACACTTACCGATTTTATTTTTTCAAGCTGCTGCTATCGGCAATTCTATTGCTATTGACTTGTGTTTATTTTAGTGTATTTGCTCAAAATGTAGATGGTACAGTTACAGACATTGAAGGCAATAGTTATAAAACAGTAGTAATCGGCAATCAGGAATGGATGGCAGAAAATCTCAAAACAACCAAATACAATGATGGTACAGACATACCACTTGAAGAAGAAAATAAAACGTGGATAGCCATTACCACTCCTGCATATTGCTGGTACTCAAATGACCAGCATAATAAAGACTACTTCGGTGCATTATACAACTGGCATGCTGTATATACCGGAAAACTCTGTCCTGAAGGCTGGCGTGTTCCTACTGATGATGAGTGGACTCAGCTGACAGATTTTTTGGGTGGGTTAGAGATTGCAGGAGGTAAACTGAAACAATCAGGAACCGAACTTTGGAACTCTCCAAATTTCGGCGCTAATAATGAAAGTGGTTTTTCTGCACTGCCGGGAGGTTATCGCTATGGATATTTTTGGGGCAATGGTGAATTCTACGAAAAAGGGCTTAACGGTTATTTCTGGACCTCAACAGAATATACGGGCACTCATGCCAGGACCAGAACGGTTAATGCAGAAAGAGCGAAAGTATATCAAAGCGTCTTTGTAAAAAATAATGGATTTTGTGTTCGTTGTATGAAAGACAAATAAGACTTGAATTGAAAATTGTAAAAATAGAATAGATGAAAAAAAATGTTTATACATACACCCTGTTATTTGCATTTATTGTTTTATTTTCTTCAGGTTGTATCTCTCAAAAAATGACCGGTACAGTCCGGGATATTGACGGTAATATCTATAATACAGTGCAAGTAGGCGACCAGGCCTGGATGAAGGAAAACCTGAGGACTACCAGATTTAATGACGGTACTCCCATTCCAAATGTCACAGACATTACAGAATGGAGACATTGTGATTCCCCTGCATATGTGTGGTATGACAATGACATCATTTATAAAGAACCTTACGGAGCATTATACAACTGGCATGCTGTTGGCGACGGACCTGGTTTATGCCCATCAGGCTGGCATGTTCCGACTGACGATGAGTGGAAAACTCTTGAAATGTATCTCGGCATGACCCGGGAGCAGGCCGATGGAACAGTATGGAGAGGAACTGATCAGGGAGGAAAGATAAAAGAGGCCGGAACAGAACATTGGGTAAGCCCGAATACAGGCGCGACAAATGAAAGTGACCTGACTGTAATAGGAGCAGGAAGACGTTTTACAAACGGTTTGTTTGGCACTTTAGATGAAGGCTGTACAATATGGTCATCTACACCAGAATCTCTCTCAAGTGCAGCTTATCGCCATTTTGCAACCGGTAGCGCAGGGATAGGAAGAAATCCCGGTGGAGAGAAAAAATTTGGCTTTACGGTGAGGTGTATCAAGGATGATTTTTAATTTTTTAAAATAGTGATTTCAGCCGATTTATCGGAATTGGTAAAGATGATATAACTATGTCAATGAAAACCGAAGCGCACAGGTTGCATGAGTAAATTGAAATACGAGTTTTAATATAATTTGTGAAATATCTTCCATGATACGGAATAATAATCCAATAACTTTTAAAAATTTTTCTAATGAAAACAAGTAGTCCATTTTTTAAGTCAAAATTTATTCTAATCACTATATTGTTGTTCAATATAGCAAAACTGAATGCCGGAGAACTGCTGATAGGAACTGCAACTGCAGATATCACACCTAAATTGCCTGTTGCTCTGACCGGCCAGTTTCATCTGAGAATAGCCCACGAAATTGAAACGCCGCTTACTGCCAACATCATTGTCCTTGAAGTGAAAAATGGCAATGTGAGTGATGCAGCAATCATGGTTTCATGCGATTTACTAAATATTTCAAATGATATGCTTGGAAGGGTTCGTGCCGAAGTTAGCGAAAAGAATAAAGGAATTGATGTCAGTAAAATATTTTTAAGCGCTACGCATACCCATACAGCACCGGTTCTGGAAAATGATTCCAATTTTTCATTCAGGTACCAAATTCCGGAGAAAGGTGTTCTTCAGGTAGAAGAGTATATCAGTTTTTTTGTTAAAAAAGTGAGCGATGCAATAATTACAGCATGGGAAAGCAGAATCCCCGGGAGCGTTACCTGGGGTTTAAGCCATGCAGCAGTTGCTTACAACAGGAGAGCTGTTTATGCTGACGGTTCATCTGTGATGTATGGAAACACGAACAGGTCCGATTTTATGAATCTCGAAGGAACAGAAGACCATGACATAAATTCATTGTTTTTCTGGGATAAAACCGGGAAGCTGCTTGCCATGGGTATAAACGTTCCCTGTCCATCGCAGTCGGTTGAGCACCGTTCGGCTGTAAATGCAGATTTTTGGCATCCGGTGCGGGAAAAACTGAAACAGCGCTTTGGCAATGATATAACAATTCTGGGCTGGGGAGGCGCTTCTGGAGATCAGTCCCCACGTCCGTTATACAGAAAAGAGGCCGAAAAACGAATGAGGGATTTACGTGGTTTAAGCGAGACAGAAGAGTTGGCGCGCCGCATTTGTATTGCTGTGGAAGAAGCGTATGAAACAGTGAAAAATGATAAAAATGATGATATTAAATTAATTCACAAAACTGAGGTTTTATCACTCCCGGTAAGAAAAGTAACAGAAGAGGAATATCAATTTTCTTTGTCTGAAAGAGATAAATACGCAGCGCTCATTACTGAAAACCCTGAATCAGCGAAGGATAATCTGGCCAGGGTAACGTGGAATGGCGATGTCGTAAAGCGTTACAATATGCAAAAAAGCAATCCGGGTCTTGATTATAAAACAGAAATTCATGTCGTCAGGATTGGGGATATTGTCTTGTGCACCAATCAATTTGAGCTTTTTACTGATTTTGGATTGCGAATTCAGGCAAGAAGTAAGGCTTTACAAACATTCGTTATCGCATTTGCAGGGCCAATCACATACCTTCCAACAGAAAAAGCTGTCAATGGAGGTGGATACAGTGGTATAATTCAAAGTGGAGTTGTTGGCCCCGATGGCGGGCAGATACTTGTCGAAAGAACCTTGCAGCTAATTACTGAAATATTTTAATCATTACCTGAAATCAATCAATATACAAATAAGATGAGTGTAAAACGATTTTTGCCGATCTACCTGATTTTTCTTTCCATGGGGATGGTTGATGCCGCAGGCCCTATGGTTAGCCTTGCCAGGGAATCCTTTGTTCTTTCTATTACGGTTGCGACACTGCTTCCTTTTTTAGGTTATCTCATGTTTGGTTTATTGTCCATCCCCATGGGAGTTTTGCAGGATAAAAAGGGGAAAGTATTTATCTTAAACCTGGGGCTTGTCATTATGTTTATAGGCCTGCTTATACCTGTGATATCAGGCATGTATGGCAAGATGGTTGTAACCCCCGGGTCAATGGGTCAGTTTTACAGGATTTTGCTTGCGGTGTTACTGATAGGCGCCGGCGGTGCAATCATGCAGGTCGCCGGGAATCCTTTTATCCGTGACATTGCTGATGAGGGGCAATATTCCAAATATTTGTCGAGAGCACAATCTTTCATTACTATCGGCTCTTCAATGGGTTTTCTTGTTCCGACAATTATGTTCAATCTGTTTCGTCTCGACTGGAGTATTCTGTTTCCTGTCAACGCAACGATTGTTCTGGCCGCCATTCTTTGGTTCAATCTGTCCAAGGTCAGGGAAGTCAAGCAGGAAAAGACGCACAATGCCTCATTGAGGTCGTGCCTGAGACTACTCAAAAACGGTTATGTGCTGGCCATGGTAATGGGAATTTTCATTTACTGCGGGGTTGAAATAGCCCTTGCCTCACATGCGCCTATTCTGCTGAATGACAAATTCAATATTTCACTGGAAAAAATGGGATTATTGATAAGTTGGTCGCTGTTTTATCTGCCGATATTTTTGGGACGTTTTTTTGGTTCCTACATCATGAAATTGATTGCTCCCAATCGTTTGTTGATTTACACCGGCCTGTTTGCCATCGTAGGGATATTAATAATTCTGCTGACCAATTCTTTTGTCATGGCGCTAATAGGTATCCTGATTGTTGGTTTTGGCTTTGCCAATGTATTTCCGCTGATTTTTTCGCTTACCATTGACCACATGCCTAAATACCAGAATGAATTATCCGGTCTGATGGTTACCATGATAGTTGGCGGAACGTTTATCCCGATGATAATGGGCAGAGTAGCTGATCTGACAAACATTACCATTGCGTTTGTAGTGCCTCTGGCCTGCCTTGCCTACGTGACTTTTCTTGGATTTATCAATTATAACAAAAATAAAACAACAGTATGATGAAAAATTTAGTAAAAACCGCATTTGTCGGCTTTGGGGAGATAAATTCCCCGCAAGAGTTAATTAAAGATATGTGTAATAAGGCCAGGGAAGAAGTTCAATCTCTGGGTGTTGATGTAAAAACCACAGATTATGTCACCGATGACCCTGCCGGGAAGGATGTACAGAGGGCAATCCGGGAACTAAAGACACAGGATTTTGATTCATTGATCCTTTGTCTCGCCGGATGGATACCATCATATGCAGTAATTGCCATTACAGAAGAGTTTAAGGATAAGCCCATGTTGTTGTGGGGATTGGCCGGGGAGTCCAGAAACGGACACGTAATAACGCCTGCACCCCAGGCTGGAACAACGGCCTTGCGTAAAGTATTTGAGGATTTGGGCTATAAATTCAAGTATCTTTATAATATCATCGGTAAACCTACACCGCTCGAAAAAATCAGGAGTTTTTTACTTTCAGCCACAGCCGCTAAAAACCTGAGAAGTTCAAAAGTGGGAATGATGGGATTCCGTGACATGAAACTCTACAATACGCTTTATGAGGGGCTCTCTTTAAAGAAAAAGATTGGGACTGAAATAGAATTTTTTGAGATGCTTGAAATGCTTCAGTTAAGTGAAAAAGTTGACCGGGCTGAAGTTGAAAAGATTTTGGAAAAGATAAAAAGCGAATGGGACTTTGAAAAGGAAGCGGATGAGAATTTTTTGAAACAAGGCATATCCTATTATCTGGCGATTCGGGAGATTGCTGAGCAGAGAAATTACGATGCAATTTCGCTTATAGATGTTGATGGGATGAAGAAAATTTTGAGTTTTCCGCCCGCAATGATTTTCATGCTGCTCTCAGATGAATTAAAGGTTTGCACCATTCCGGAGAATGATTCCATGGGCGCCGTAACCCAGCTGATTGTAAAGCAACTAACCGGACAATGTGCTGCATATCTTGAATTTTATGAATTTTTTGAAAATAGCCTTTTGATGGGGGTTCCTGATTTTGTTCCGAAAGAAGTTGTAGATGGTAAAATAAAAGTCAGGCCAGCCGCTTTTGGCAATATAAGTGGCGGACTATTAAATATATCTGCAATGAAAACCGGTAAGCTCACTTTAGCCAGATTATCCAATACCGGCGAACAATATTCCATGCATTTTTGTACGGCTGACAGCAAGTTTATATCATGGGAGGAGGCTGGATGGGATCATCCCGCTCCGCAATTGCCAAGTCTGGAGGTCTTTCCTGATGTGAATGTGGAAGAATTTACACAAAAGATATCCGGACAGCACTATATCATTGCCTATGGTGACCACACAGAGGCATTGCGGGACTTCTGCAATTTGTTGGATATCAAAATTACTTAGCATCTGAAGTTTTATGAAGCATTACGATGCGGTTGTTGCCGGCTATACCTGTATTGATTTAATTCCGGATTTCCGAAAAAATAACCGGATAGAAAATATTTCCGATTTTTTTGTTCCGGGCAGCTTGATTGAGATTGAGGGAATGGATTTTATATTGGGCGGTGTAGTGCCCAATACGGGGTTGGCAATGAAGAAATTCGGGAAAAAGGTTTTTTTGAACGGGCTGATTGGCACCGATCCTCTGGGGAAAGTGGCAGAAGCCCAGTTCAAACGCTACAATGTTAGCGAAGAGATGGTTAAAACCGGTGAGGCAGATACGGCTTTTAGCATTGTACTTGCCCCGCCCGGATTTGACCGTTTGTTTCTGGAGTCGCCGGGATGTAACCGGATTTTTGATTTGAAACATATTGATTTTGAAGCTGTCAAAAAGTCAAAGCTTTTCCATTTCGGCTATCCGCCACTGCTGAGGCAATTCTATATAAATCAGGGGGAACAACTTGTTCAGTTATTTTCAGAAGTTAAAAAAATGGAAGTTGTAACTTCACTTGATTTTAGTTTGCCCGATCCGGGCAGCGAGTCAGGAAAAATTGACTGGTTGAGAATAATGCAAAGCGTTTTGCCGCATGTTGATATTTTTGCTCCAAGTGTGGAAGAAGTTGTCCGGATAATGAAACCGAAACAATATAGTTTAATCCAGTCTTCGCTGACTGAAAATGCCGACATTATTGATGCTATATCCGAAGATTTCATTTATGAAACAGGCAGAGAAATTATTGATTCGGGTGTGAAAATCTTAATGATAAAAGCAGGAGCACGGGGGATATACTTATTTACAGGGGATACATCATCTGTAGGTGAAAGACTTGGTTTTGATTCCGATACAGGATGGAGCAATCAAAAGATATTTTGTAAGGCTTATCATGCAGCCCCTGATAAGATCATTCATGCTTCGGGAGCGGGAGATACTGCAATTGCAGCTTTTCTTTCGGCGGTTTTAAATGGAGAAAAGCCTGAAAATGCATTGAAATACGCAGCAATGGCAGGACGAAATAATCTGTATTGCAATAACTTGTTTGTTGATCTTAAAACCTGGCAAGAGATGTCAAAAGAGATTGACTCAGAGCAAAATAAGATTACTTATTTGTGAATTCGGATGAAATATTTTTAAATTCAATGGATAAAGAAAAATTAATACAAATAGCAAAAGAATCCCTGAAAATTGAAAGTAAAGCCATTTC
>CAZVAD010000014.1:7735-30507 GCA_964624645.1 uncultured Mariniphaga sp. | reverse complement strand
TCAGGAGAATTGGGAGCAGTATTCCTGTTACAGAAAATCAGCTGATAATCGGAAATTAAACCTTGAAGGTTTTCGAAAACCTTCAAGGTTTGAGACAAAATAAATTATTTGAATTGATTACAAGCCTAATCATATTCGTATCAATAAAGTGATAATATTTTTGATTTTTGATTTTACAATGAAAATCTAAGTTTCAAAGCACAAAGCACCTATGACAATTCCATAAGACATCAAAAAAAACGCTGCCTGTTAAAAAGCAGCGTTTTTTTTAATTTTTATCCTGCATTATCTGAAAGCATGAATGCAGAAAATTTCATTTATTAGTTATTCTTCGCTTGCACTCGGTTTTGATGTATATTCCGCTTTGATTGTCGTGCCGTTTGCAGAAGTGGCATTAAGGGTTATGGAATACGTTTCGCCGGATTCCTTCACAACCATTGTGCCTTCAACAAGGTAAAACAAATCGGTGAAAAGTCCTGAGCCATCAGCCAGCCAGGCATAACTGCCATCAACTTTCCCTTTGTAAATTTCCCCGGGAATAAATGTAAACGGCTCATACGTCCAATCGGTCAGCGTGTAAGTACCCGGTGCCGGTCTGACCGGCTCCTCGCCAATGGGATACATCTCCTCATCAAATAAATCAACAATGACAACTCTTCCTTCTTTACAATCCAGTGTCAACTCACCGGCAGAAGAATCATAAAAGTAATTACCATCCAAATCTATGTTCTCAGAGGAGAAGCTGAACTCTTCAATATCAAATTCAAGATTTTCTGCATCCAGCGGCTCATGGATATAAACAGGGTCTCCCACTCCGATTTTACCACTGTAGGACAATGTCAGCTCCGATCCTTCAATGGTTGTTACATCCATTGAAACGGAATAGGCATCGCCTGATTTGGAAACATTGATCTTGCCGTCAACAAGTTCGAGTTTTACCGCATCAGCAGCAACAGCGCCGCCGTTCAGCACGATGCAATAAGCATTGGAGAAAGTGCCTTCATCAAATGATTCGTCCTTGTCGGCTGTGAATTCGCCAACCGGGAACGTATCGGATTCTTCGCCGGTATTCAGTTCAAAATAGAGTACGTAACCGTTTCCCTTATATGCATTAAGGGCTATTGCATTTGAACTTAATTTATAATTGATACTTATACCTTCCGTCATCATCCGGAGGTTGTAAACTTCAGTTCCAATCTCATTTTTATCTCCCAGATAGTAAGCGTCTGCCCGGGTCAGGTTTTTTCTCATTTCAAAAACGGACTCCAGCGTTTCGGTGTCCCTTTCAACAGGGGCGCATTGTGTCAACACGACAGCCGCGATTAACCATGCGATTCGATTAAATAATGTTTTCATATATTTTCCTTATTATTTTTTATCTAAATTATCAGAATAATCATCACTATGATTCATCAGCTATTGTAATGCTTCCGGTCCATTTTGCCTTCACTTCTGACCCAAGGGCAGAAGTAGCATCCACCTCGATGGTGTATTCACCCGACTCCTCGGTTATGGTAACCGTTCCGCTCACCAGATACAAGGTAGCTTCAACCGAAGCTTGGATTTCAACATAGCTTCCGGTCGGACCATCTTTTTTGATGCCCGCCCGTATGGTATTTTCCTTGTCGGAGGCATTGATGATAAATTCACCGGTCGGCAGTTTAATTTCTCCATCCGGAAATTCAATGTCTTCTGTTTCAAGATTATATTCTATGTCAGATTTTGTCAACAGACTCAGGACTATCTCCTCTGTAGAATTTGAAAGTACAATCTCAAACTCATCAACCTCCTCAAGGTCAGGATTTCCATATTTATCCTCTATTTCATAGGAATAATCCCAAATTCCCCAATAGGTAACCTCTGCGTCTTCCATTTCCCAATCCACATTCACCAGGGCATCGCCTTCATAGGGATCGGAAATTTCACCCGGAAAATCACTGCTGTTCCACACAAAAGAAACACCGCCAATCCAGAGCGAAGTTCCTCTCTGTACCAGATAACTTGCATTATATATATTATCTTTACTTGTAAACGAACAATAGCCGGCAAATTGACCTGAAGAATCCCATCTTACATCATAACCTATACCGATATCTTGAAAACCTTCGATGAAGGATACCGCACTATAATTGTTTGTAGTATCAAGATAAAACATGAGATGATACCCTTCAGGCGCAGGATCATCCTCGTCATCGTCAAGAAGATGAAACCAGTCTTTTAACCGGAAAATTTCAGTCTCCTTTGCCTGCTGAATCGGAACTGTACCGGATGGCAACCCAAACAGATGTTCTTCAAGTTCCACTGTTCCTTTATCTATCCATTCATAATCGCGCAACACGGAAAGGGTTAATTTTGAATTCCCGTAGAGGGTTCCATCTTTGGAGTCAATGGTCAGCACCAGTTCCGCTTCCATTCCCAAATCCATTTCAGAAAAGTCAACTTCAACGGTTTTTACGCTTTCACCAGCCTGAAAAGACACTGAGTTTTCCAGTTCAAAAACTTCATCTTTATCTTCCACCGTAAAATTGACCACTTCTGCCTGATCAAATTTTCTTCTGCCTATTTCAACAGTGAAAATTGTTGTATCGCTTGGAAGAAAACTCAGTGAAGTTTCATTGTTCTCAGAAAAGTAAGCCTGAGCGCCGGTTGCCGTATCCTCGGGCGAGGGGTCTCTCAGCACCTCTTCCACGCAGGCCGAAAAAGCAAACAACAACGCTGATATGCCTAAGAGATATATTTTATTTTTCGTTTTCATATTGCAAAATTTTATTTTTTATAAAAATTCAAGTTACGGTTTGGGAGGAGCTACTTTTGCATTGTTGTCCTCTTCGCTGATTCCCTTGTTGGCTTCAATTTCACTCTTTGGAACCAGCCATAGCAGAATCGGAGATTCGGCGGGAATATTAAACTGCCATGCAGTCGGATAAGAAGTAACGCCGTTTTCTACACGGGTAACCGGTTTTTTCAGGCGCATGATGTCATAAAAAGAGAATCCTTCACCCCAGAGTTCAATGCGGCGCTGGTACCAAATCTCATTCTGAAGCGCTGTGGCATCAGATGGGGCAGAATACCCGCTGCCGGCACGCATACGGTTTTCATTAACAAATTCTTCCAGCAGGGTTTTGGCTTCCCCGGCTTTACCCGACATGGCCAAACCTTCGGCTTTGATGAAAATCATCTCTTCGGCGCGCATCAGGAACCAATCCTGAGCCGGAATCTGAGTGTATAAACCGCTTTCCCCTTTGTAGGGGCCAAATTTTACATTGGTGTATGCACCAAAATCTCCGTCGTCGGAAGCAGTTGCCCGCCACTCGTCATAAACCGGTTTGTTCACTAAAGAAGACTCCTCGTTTTCGTCCAACCACCACTGCTTGCGGATATCGCCGGCTGCAATCCGTTCATACAAGGGTTTATTGATTTTTTTCCAGGCGCCTACTCCCACATATCCATCCGTGTAGAATGAGCACAAATGCGAAGGCATATTGATAATACCTGACAGGACGATATCGTTGTTTTCGGTGATCATGTTTGCCCACATCACGGTTTTGTCTTCAGCACTGTGAAATGCAGGAACTGAAATCTCTTTCAGGGTATAGGGTTCTGCTTTTGACAAAATCAGTGCACTGTCGGCATCACTTGCTGCAGCAGCCCAATTGTTCATAATCAGATTTGCCCGCGCGCGCAAGCCGTAAGCTACAGACTGGTCAATATAACCTTTGTCAATACGCTTGGCACCTTTCAGGTAACGAACCGCTTTGTTCAGGTCATCCATAATCAGGTCATACACTTCCTGAACCGTTGCACGCGGATTGTCGGAAGCCTCTTCTGTTAAAGTTGTTTCCAGTACAATCGGAACACAGGGTTTGCTTTCATTTCCTTTGTAGGTGAACTGGTGCAACTGAGCCAGCGCCATATAATCGAAGGCACGCACTGCCAGAGCCTGTCCCATAAAACCGCGAAGGGTCGGGTCATTGGTTTCCGGGTCAACGGAAGCAAGCACAATGTTTGCCGAGGCAATTTGCTTGTAGAAAAGACTCCACATAAATCTTGTGCGGGTACCGGAATATTCCCTGTCGGAATAATCCACATTCGAAGAAAACCAGTTGTATCCGATATTTGCGCTGGTCATATCCGCCCCGTTGCAATCCATATACAAACAGGCTGAGGCATAACCGAAGTCGTTATGGGCGCCGCTTCCTAAGATACCGACATATTCAATCATGTTGGCATACATTGCAGCGGCATCGGCTGCCAGCAGTGCCGGATTGGCTTCAATGGCCGCCTTCTTTTGCTCTTCCGTGATTGTGCCGCCTTCGGGCAGCGCATCCAGAAAATCCTGGCAACCTATTAAGCTGAATACACTCAACAGCGCCAATATATATATTTTCCCTTTTTTCATAATTCTATATCTTTTGTTATTCATTTTCATTCAAATTAGAACGTTACAGATAAACCTGCCGAAACGGAACGGATAGGAGTGTATAGCGAACCGCTATATACTGTCGTGTAGCCCTGACGCGGGTCAAGCCCCTGACGTGCTGAGAGCAGCGCCACATTGTCGGCTACGGCGTAAATCCGCAAATTCTCAATTTTGTAATTCTGCAGCAATCTTTTGGGGATTGTATAACCCAAGGTGATATTCTGCAGGCTCAGGTAATCGGAGCTGACCAAAAACCGGGTCGAAAGCGCATTTGCATACTGATCCCCTGAATTCAGGCGTGGAACATCTGTTTGGGTATTTTCAGGAGTCCAGGCATTCAGGATGTCGGCGTGCCAGTTGCGTCCGGCATCGCTGCTGTATCCGCTGTGCATCATCACCTGATACACATTGTCTATAATCCGTCCGCCGGTCTGGTAAGCAAAGTCAACGGAAAAATCAAAGCCATAAGCTTCGAGCGATGTTCCAAAACCGCCATAGACCTTGGGTAAAACATCTCCCTGCTCATACTGGGTTCCCTGTGACCAGATGTCGGTGGTCTCTTTTCCGGTGATATTTCCGTCAGCATCCTTAACATCTATATACCACAGTGGGTTGCCCGTAATTTCGTCAACTCCTGCAAATTCACGGATATAAAAATTGTACATGGATTCGCCTTCCTTATAAATCCGGCTGCCGCTTATCCACTCTCCTTCAAGTTCGGGAGACAATTCAATGATTTTATTTTTAAAATAGGTTGCGTTGGCATAAATGTCCCATTTTAAGGCGCTTGTTTTTACAATACCGGCATGAAGTTCAATTTCCAGTCCGGCATTTCTCAACGACCCGATATTAACGGGCAGTTCGTTGTAGCCCATACTTGGCGGAACCGGTTTGTAATAAAGCATATCCACCGTTTTGCGTGAGAATCCTTCAATGGTTCCTGAAATACGGTTGTTGAACATGGCAAAATCCACTCCGGCATTGAAGTTATAGGAAGTTTCCCAGGTGATATCCCGGTTTCCTTTATAGGATCTGGAGGTGGCAAACTCACCATTATTTTCTGTAATATCGTATTGGTCTTCATAAGGATAGAGGTTTACACGGCTACTTCCTGCATAAAGCAGTTTGTCATTTCCCTGAGCGCCATAGCTAACCTTGAGTTTCAGCATATCAAACTGGCTGGCATTGTCCATGAAGCTTTCGGAGCTCAGATCCCATGCGCCGCCAACCGACCAGAAGTTACCCCAGCGGTTTTCAGGGGCAAAACTTGAAGAGGCGTCCCGGCGATAAGATAAGGAGCCGTAATATTTTTCATTGAAATCATATTTCACCTGTCCCAAAATCCCAAGGGTTGCATAATTTGAAGAAGATGAACTGGTGCTTGGCTGCAAAATAGCATTGTTCAGCTCGGGAATTCTGTCCTGAAATACTTTCTGTTTAAAACCGGATAACGATGATCTTTTATATTTATAGGATTCAACTCCGGCCAAAACATCTAAGTTGTGTTCGCCAAAATCTTTGGCATAGGTCAGTAGGTATTGCTGGTTCAAGCTAAAAAAGCGCCTTGCTTCAACGGAGACGTATCCGCCCATGTCGGCAAATTGTCCGTAATACGGGTTCTGCAGCATATTGTAATGCGTGTTTTCAACGGTTGTTCCAACCGTTGCATTGGCTTTCAATCCTTCGTAAATGTCAACGATTGCCGACCATTTTCCTACGAAATAATCGTTTGAGAAATTCTCAGTATTCAATTCTACTGCCGAAGCCGGGTTGGACTGGCTCATAAAGGGCCTTTTGGCCTTTACCACTTTCCCGTCGCCATAATCATGCAACGTGAAACCTCTGCTGTCGGTCATGATATTGCCCGCTGCATCACGGACATACATCGGATAGATCGGAGCCAGCATATTGCTCACATAAAAGAGGTTTCCTGAGGAGCGGTCATCTATTTGTGCATCCGGATAACGTGAGTCTGTTCGCACATAGCTCATGTTTGAAACGATTCTCAGCCAATCTTTCATGTCGTATGTTGTATTCAGACGGGATGAAAAGCGGCGGTAATCCGAGTTGGCAATAATTCCGGAATCATCCAGGTAGTTTCCTGAAATAAAATAATTGAAGCGTTCTCCTGTTCCGCTGGCGCTGATATTGTATTCCTGACGCATGTTGTCCGTTTTAAAAGCCTCTTTAAACCAGTCGTCAGGATAATAAGTGTTTGTTCCGTCAGAATAGCCCAGGGTAGCCAGCGGATTCAGCTTGAAGTTTTTACCGATTAACCGCTGCCCGTCCGGCGTGGAATAAACCTGATAACCCAGTCCGCCTTCCGAAGCATCCAGCAAAGTTTGGTTTGCATAGGCATGGGCAGTTTCCGGGTCTGTTCCGGTCAGCTTGTTATTGTACAACGCACGGTAGAAATTTTCATAATACATTCCGGGGTCGGTCATCACTTTGTAGGTTGGAATTGAACGGGTGTTGTTTCCCCATTTTGCATCCACTTTTATCAGCGCATCTTTTCCCTTGCCACGTTTGGTTGTGATAATAATCACTCCGTTGGCGCCACGCGCGCCATAAAGTGCTGCGGAAGAAGCATCTTTCAGAACGGTAACCGATTCGATATCCGCATTGTTGATTGCCGAAATGTCAGAATCATAAGGCACGCCGTCCACTACATAGAGCGGGGTGTTGCTTGCACTCATGGAACCGATACCACGAATGCGGATGGTTGATCCGCTACCGGGCTGGCCATTGGAGGCCAATCCCTGAATACCTGCCACCTTTCCGGCCAGGTTGTTGGTTATATTCGAAGTCTGGTTCTTACTGATCTCTTCGTCGCTGATTACAGCAGCTGAACCGGTGAAAGCCCTCTTGGTCGTTGTTCCGTAGGCAACTACAATTACCTCTTCAACGCCAATAGTTTCAGAAGACAACACCACATCAACCACTGACAAACCTTCGATGGCAACCTCCTGTGTGGCCATTCCCACAAAGGAAAACACAAGACTCCGGGCATCCGCCGGAACCTGAATGGTGTAGTTACCATCAATGTTTGAAATCGTTCCGAGGGTTGTCCCCTTAACAACAATCGATACTCCCGGGATTGACAAGCCATCATCCGCTGAGGTAACCTTACCGGTTATTGTCCTCGTTTGGGCATGTACTGCCATAGTTCCCATGAAAAGGAGAATCGAAAGAAAAAAAGCAATCTTTTTCATAGAAATAATTTAAAATTCATAATTAAACAGCTAAATTTTCAGTCATAAAATTCAAATACCAAGTGGGAATAAGCTAAAAAGTCATTTCAAAAAATAAACTTCAGCAGCATTATTCCCCAAATAAAAATCTTACAGTTTCCTGTTTTTTAATAAGATTTATGGACTTTTTATAAAATTTAAAAGTCGGATTTTTGTTTTTTCTCAAATTCTTCAACTAAATGTTAAAAAATATTAAACGCAAATTTGAAAAAAAGTATTGAATAAAAAAAATCTATAAGGTAAAAATTGATATTTTTTTATTTTTTATAAAATTGGTTTCGAATCTTTATAGGATTGATTTTAAATCTGCTATTGAAATCAATTCATAGGTGATGTTAATTTGATGTGTGTTTTTTCCGTCAGCTGGGGGAAGTTCAGCGCCATCTTTATTAAACCATGCAGAATCTATCCCAAATTGCGATGCACCCAGAATGTCGGTTGTCAGATCATCTCCAATCATCAGGCTTTTTGATTTTTTTGCATTTGCCGATTTGATGGCATATTCAAAAATCTCCCGCGATGGCTTGGGCGCCTTAACATCTTCCGAAATAAAAACACTTTTGAAAAAATGTTTCAATCCGGTGGCCTCCAGCTTCTTATATTGAACCTCCCGAAAGCCGTTGGTAATGACATACATGGAATAGTTTTTCGATTTTGCATATTCCAGAATTTCCTGTGCCCCTTCAATCAGGTGGGTTTGCCTGCCCATCTCCGCCAAATAGTACGCATCCATTTCAAGCGGATGAATTCCTGAAATGTTCAGCGCCTCAAAAGTTTTCTGAAAACGCAATTGCTGCAAATCATTTCTGGAAAGGGTTCCCGCTTTGTATTCTTCCCAAAGCCGGATATTGATTTGTGAATAGATTTGAAAAAAATGTTGAAAATCGATCCCTTTTTCATGCAAATTGTACCCGTGAAAAGTGCTTTCCAGCGCGTGATAGGAATTTGTTTCAAAATCCCAAAGGGTATTGTCAAGGTCAAAAAAAAGATGGGTGTATTTTCTTCTCATTTTCCGGCTCCTTCAACAACTACCACGATTTCACCTTTGGGTGGATGTTCATTATAATAAGGTATCAATTCTGACAGCGTTCCCCTTTTGATTTCTTCAAAAAGCTTGGAAAGTTCACGGCAGACACACGCTTTTCTGTCGTTTCCCAAAAAGGCAGCCAGTTGCTCCAGTAGTTTCACCAGCCGGAAGGGCGATTCATAAAAAATCATGGTACGCGTTTCCCCTATCAGTGATTCCACTCTTTTTTGCCTGCCTTTTTTCTGCGGCAGGAATCCTTCGAAGACAAACCGGTCAGCCGGCAGGCCGGAAACTGCCAAAGCCGGAATCAAAGCCGTCGCGCCGGGCAGGCACTCCACGTCAATGCCATTTTCCACACATGCGCGCACAAGCAAAAATCCAGGATCGGAAACGCCCGGGGTTCCGGCATCGGAAATGAGAGCTATCCTGCTGCCATTTTTCAACAGGGACACCAAGCCGGGCAATGCCTTATGCTCATTGAATTTATGATGGGAGGTGAGTTTTTTTTCAATGCCGAAATGCTTCATAAGCTTGGATGATACGCGGGTATCTTCGGCTAAAATCACATCGGCGCTTTTCAGCGTTTCAATGGCGCGAAACGTCATATCACCAAGATTGCCGATGGGAGTCGGCACCAGAATCAATCTGCCGGAATCATTCATCAGGGAATCTGCGTTTTACGAGCCTGACAAATTTCAGGCTGGTTTCGTTTTTCTTCCATTTGAAGTTGTTGCGCAGATAATCCACTGCATCCTTCAGGTTATCAAAGGAATCAAGTGTTTTGACCGCTTCAAGATATTTCTGGTTATCGCCATCGAACAACTCCCGGATATACTGAAACCGGTCGTTGATGCCAATGGCGGTCTGCAGGTTGCTTACCGGAAGATTTGAAAGCTTGGATTCCAGCTTGTTCTGTTCCGGAGACCGTTCATTCAGTGATTTTCCTTTCGTGAACATTTCGCCTAACCGGTGCACTGCATCCATGGATTTAACTTCTTCCTCCAGCATGTCCTCATCAGCTTCCTCTCCCTGGGATTCATAAACCGGAGCAACAAATTCATCATCACTTTCCTCCTCTTTTTCTTCAGTAACGGAAATTGAAAAACTTGCCGATGTAGCCGGTTTCTTTTCTTCCGGGGCAATGGTCTTTTGTTCTGTCAGCTCTTCTTCTTTTTTCACATCGGAAACAGTCTCTGCAACAGGCGCCTGTGTTTCAGGCTCTTCTGTAGGGGATATGCCAGATACAATTATCTCCTCTATCTCTTTTTCTTCGCTTCTGTTTTCGGAAACTTCAGATTGAAAATATTCTTCGTCTGAATCAATCAACTGCATAAGCTGCAAAACCCCTTTTGCACGGGTGTGCATGAATTCCATTTCAAGGGCTTTGAACTGTTTGCTTGCTTTCACGGAAGCAATCAACTCTTCCAGCTCGCTCATGTCTTTCAGTAAAATTTTTATGAGTTTTTTTGTTTCCATTTCTTGCCCTGACCTTTTTAAAAATTAATTTTGTAAAAGTACGAATTTTAATTTTTTAATTACCGAATAGCAGATGTTTATTGAACCGGATATTAACAGTCATAAAAAGCGGGGGGTCATTGAGGTGGTTACCGGCTCCATGTTTTCAGGAAAAACAGAGGAACTGATCCGCCGCCTGAGGCGTGCGGTTTATGCCCGGCAAAAGGTTGAAATCTTCAAGCCTGCCGTGGATAGCAGACTTTCTGATACCGAGGTGATTTCTCACGATGAGAACGCCATTCTTTGCACCTCCGTGGAAAACTCGTCCAATATTTTGCTGCTCACTTCCAATGTGGATGTTGTGGGTATTGACGAAGCGCAGTTTTTCGACAAAGGATTGCCGGATGTGGTTGTAAGTCTGGCAAACAGGGGAACCCGCGTCATTGTAGCCGGACTTGACATGAATTTCAGGGGGGAGCCTTTTGGCGTAATGCCCCAAATTATGGCTGTTGCCGATTACGTGACCAAACTTCACGCAATATGTATGCAGTGCGGCAGCATTGCCCAGTTCTCCCACAGGATTTCCGAAAAGGAGCAGCTTTTCCTGCTTGGAAATAATGAAACGTATGAACCGCTGTGCAGAAGTTGTTTTTTGGAAGCCCAGAAGAAACACAACCAGCCGTCAGACACAAAATAAACAAGCGCCCCAATTTCAAAAATGATCAATTATTCCATTCAGCAAATCGCCCGGATAGTGGACGGAAAACTTTTTCTGCCTGAAACTTATGCGTTATCTCAGATAGAACAAGTTGTTACCGACAGCCGCACTTTTTTCAAAGGGAACCATGCCCTTTTCTTTGCTCTGAAAGGGCCGCGACACAACGGGCACAATTACATTCCCGGTTTGCACGAACGCGGCATTCATGCGGTGGTGGTTTCTCAGCCTGAAGTGATTACGGACAAAATGGCTTTTGTATTGGTTAAAGATACCACGCTTGCACTTCAGAAACTCTCGGCACATCACCGGAGCCATTTTCATTATCCCGTTGTTGGAATTACGGGCAGCAACGGAAAAACCATTGTGAAAGAGTGGCTGTTTGAACTGCTGTCGGAAGAGTTCAGTATCGTGCGGAATCCCAAAAGCTACAACTCACAGGTTGGCGTGCCGTTGTCGGTATTGCTGATGGAAAGCCACCACAGGCTGGGAGTTTTTGAAGCCGGCATTTCCCAACCCGGCGAAATGGAAAAACTTGCCCGAATAGTTCAGCCTGATTTGGGGATTCTCACAAACATCGGCGATGCCCATCAGGAGAATTTTATTTCCGCAAAACAGAAAACTTTAGAAAAACTAAGGCTCTTTGAAAAGACAAGGAAATTGATTTTTTGTGCAGACCAGAATGAAGTTTCAATCGTTGCGAAAAAATTCTGCAACACGCATTCCATTGAGCCAATAACCTGGTCGTTTGAAAACCCGGATGCAACCATTTTTTTCCAAAAACAGACGAAAAAAGATGTTAGTCTGCTGAAAGCGACAGTCAACGGAAAAGACTGCACATTCACCATTCCCTTCACGGATGATTCTTCCATTGAAAATGCCTGTCACTGCTTTGCTGCAATCCGGGTGCTTTCTGCTGCTCCCGAAAAAATCACTCCCCGGTTTCAGACACTTTTACCGGTGGCCATGCGGCTGGAAATCAAACAGGGTATCAACAACTGCCTGCTTATCAATGACTATTATAATTCCGACCTGACCTCGCTTGCGATTGCACTTTCCGTGTTGCATCAACAGGAAGGGCAGTTTAAAAAAATGGTCATCCTTTCCGATATTCAGCAGACCGGAATGCCCAAAGACAAACTTTACCACCAGGTGAACCAACTGCTTGAGCAGTGGGATATCCATGAGATTGCAGGCATCGGCCCGGAAATTTCCGCTTCACAAAATTTGTTTTCCCTGCGGAAAAAATTCTATCCGTCAACTGAGGCTTTTGAGAAAGCATTCATGCCAGGCAGCATCCGCGATGCTGCAATTCTCATCAAGGGAGCGCGTGCTTTCACCTTTGAGAAAATTTCGACGCTGCTGCAGCAAAAAGCGCATCAGACCGTACTGGAGATTGACCTGAATGCGCTGGTGAGCAACCTGAACGTTTTTCGAAGCCTGCTCAGACCCTCAACGAAAATCATGGTGATGGTGAAAGCTTTTTCCTATGGCAGCGGGGATGTTGAAATTGCCCGGCTCCTTCAGTTTCAGAATGTGGACTACCTTGCCGTGGCAGTAGCCGACGAAGGCGTGGAACTGAGGCAGGCAGGAATCCGGACTCCGGTGATTGTGATGAACCCGGAGGAGCACAGTCTTCAAAAAATGATTGAATACCGGCTGGAACCGAACATTTACAGCAAAGAGCTTCTTTTAGCTTTTGAAAAAGCCGTAGCTGAAAGTTTTGCGGAGCAATATCCGGTTCATATCAAGCTGGATACCGGAATGAACCGGTTGGGTTTTAAAACGGAAAGTGAATTGGATGCCCTCGCCTCCATCCTGAAAAACAGCCATCTCCTGAAAGTGGTTTCCGTTTTTTCCCATCTGGCAGCTGCCGATGAGCCGACACTGGACAAGTTCACTGCTGAGCAATTTGCGCAGTTCGAAATACTGTCCAAACGCATCTCCGCTCAGTTGCCCTATACCATTGACAGACACATCCTGAATTCTGCCGGCATTGAGCGCTTTCCCGAAAAACAGTATGAAATGGTACGCTTAGGTATCGGTATTTATGGTGTTTCAATAACCGGCCTGCCGCTTCAGCCCATCAGTATTTTTAAAAGTGTGGTTTCGCAGGTTAAAGTGTTACGCGAAAGGGAAACAACAGGCTACGGACGAAAGGGAAAAAGCACCGGCGAAACCAAAATTGCCATCATTCCGGTGGGCTATGCCGACGGACTTGACCGCAAACTGAGCAATGGAAACGGGGAAGCGTTCATCAGGGGAAACCGTGTGCCGGTAATCGGGAATATCTGTATGGATATGCTCATGCTCGACATTACCGGATTGGATGTTTCTCCGGGCGATGAAGTGGAGTTTTTCGGAAAAAATATTTCAATCGGTGAGATGGCCGACCGGGCAGGGACAATACCTTATGAAATTCTGACGGGGATATCCCAGCGGGTGAAACGGGTTTACATGCAGGAATAATTACCCCAGCCTGCTGACCCGCTCTAATCTGGGGAGATCAAGGATTTTAATTTTTCGCCCATCAATGGCAATTACTTTTTCACTGGCAAACGACGAAAGGGTACGGATAGCATTGGAAGTCGTCATGTTCGACAAATTGGCAATATCCACCCTGGACATGTTAACATCAAGGGTGACTCCATCGTCTGCAAAGCCAAATTCATTTTTCAGTAACAGCAGCGAATCGGCAAGCCGTCCGCGGGTATGTTTCTGGGTCAGTGCAACAATCCGGGAATCAACATGCCCCAACTGGCGGGAGAGTTTCTGAATCACCTGAAGTGAAAAATGGTTGTTTTTCAGTGCAGTGGTCAGGATAAAGTCAAAACTTACCGTGCAAATCAGCGCATCTTCCAAAGTTACAGCAGTTGCCATGTGATTCTGCTCTGCAAAAAAAGCGCGGAACCCGATGATGTCAAGAGGCTGGGCAAGCCGCACAATCTGATTGCGCCCGCTGATTCCTTTCTTGTAAAGTTTTACCTTCCCACTGACCAGAAATACGAAACCGATAGGCTTATCCCCTTCTTTGAAAATAATCCTGTTTTTCCGGTAACGGGTTAGGGAAATGTGCTTTTCCAGTTCCTCTTTTTCTTCGAGACTGAGCTGGTGGAAAACAGAATTTGGATCGTCGATAATACTTCTTATCCTCATTGCTTCATTTAATCTAAAAGCAGGAATGTTATGACCTACAGCACCAAAGTTATAAAAATTGAAGAATATTTGTCTGTTTTATCGCAAAATTTCATCTTTTATCCGCCACGTAATCTATTTTACTCCCAAAAACATTTTCCGGCTACTCTGCAGCAGGCTTTTAGAACAATTTTGAAAATCTACTATCATGCTAATTATCACACTCTTAGCACATGCAACTGTTAAAAATATATAATATATAAATACCAACATGTCTTTTTATCTTAAAGTAATCTATATTTGAAAGGATAAAAAATATAATCGTGCATCACAAAAAATTATAAACAGTTTAAATTATTCATTATGAAAAACTTATTCAGCAAATTGTATCGCCTGCACAAAATCCCGGTACATCTGTCGGATGAAGAACATGAAAAATTCATTGGATGCCCGGTTGATTTTAGGCATTCCCAAAAAAATAGCGCAGATTTACTAAAAACTGCGCTATTTTTTTTCTCTCTTTTTTCTGTTTCCACTCTTGTATCCAACGGTCAGGAACCCATTAAAAAATGGGAAATAAAACAATTCCTGACTATGGAAGAGGATTCTGTTTTGAAGAAGTTACCCAACAAGCCCAACCGGGTTGGAATAACGGTGAAACCTGTTTTTAATTCCCCGGTGGACAAAGAGGTAAAATATGTGTCATTTGAATACGGCGCTGATACAGAATTTTCGGGCAATGCAAAATTGAGCGCTGCAACCTTTATTGCAGGCAGCTGCAAAGATAAGGAAACAGCCATAAGCCGGCCGGCTACCCGGGTAATTCACCGAAAAATTCTTTTTGAATTGCCTTGTCCATTTAATCTTGAATTTTCGGAAGAGACGCCTTCATTCACGCTGGAGTTTGAAGGGGAAGTGCCTGAAATCAGTTACACCATGACTGACAGTGAAGAAAATGAGATTTTTACCGGAAAAATTGACCAAAAATCACAGGAACCTAACTCTTTGCGCCCTGTCAATCCGCTTTCAGGTGAAAATCATACATCCGAATTACTTAACGTATATCCCAACCCTGCTTCCGGTATGTTTTGGGTTGATTACACCTCAGACAAACGCAGCGCTGTGAGAATCAGAATCATAAACCAACTGGGGCAAACCGTTCGTTCCGTGAATCAAGGATCGTCGTTCCAGGAGCGCCGGTCAGTAGAAATAGACGCCGAAGGATTATCTCCGGGAGTTTATCATGTTTTTGTGGAGTTTGCCGACAAGGTTCGTAATCGCCCGATTATAATCAAAAAATAGGCTGTCGCCTGCCATTTTGCACTGCTGTTTCATTGCTGTTAAAACCTAAATGACAGCAACAATATTTTCAGAAATAATCTCAAGTTTCTATTAAGTCCGCTTTGTATGCCGACTGCTTTAATCCTCTTTCGAGATTGATTTAGAGGCAAATATTCCTTTTGCAATAGATTATCTCTATAAATATTCCGAATGCAATAAATAAATAATTTAAGATTTAATCATCTTTATATCTTTGATTTATTTATGTTTGAACGTCGAAAATACAGAAAAAGATTGCTGTTCATGTTTTTAACTAAAAATAAGTTATTATGAAAAGTTTATACAGGTTTACTTTCGTTAGTTGCCGTTTCCCGGCAAAGGTTTCCTCCGGTGAATGTTCAAAAATCACCGGAAACTCAACAGATTTCCCATTTTCAAATAAAATAAACACAGGTTATTTAAGAGCTGTGTTTTTTTTATTACTATTTATTTCCTCTTTTACATCGCACGTTAAAGGCCAACAAAGTCAGAATGAAGCCCAATGGGATGATTTCGGTTATTCGCTGAAAAAGGTTGTGAGCAACACCACGATTCAGACTGGTGTAAATTTCAGCTATACCATTATCTATTCAGCGCCGGCAGGAGCAACTGAAATATTCATTGAAGATGAAGTGCCTGCGCCGCTTCAGATTGTATCAATTCCCACGCCGGTTACAGTTAACGGAGTTACGCCGGTCATCAGTGTTAACGGACAGACCGTCACCTACGAACTTTCGGGTTTGCCAGCCGGAAGTTCATCTTCAGGTTCATTTACCATTGTGGTGAAATTTCCGGCAGGGGTAACCTGTGACGGGACAAGCGTAAGAAACCGTACGGGTATCCGCATTGACGATAAAATGTACTATACTCCCCATGTGTCAACAACAGCCACTGCTGAAGACCCGTGGATAATCAACAAGACGATCTGGATGAACGGTAAAGTATCTGTCAACCCCAACGGCGGAAATTGCGGATACATTGTTGCACCGGGCGACACGGTAACATACAGGCTTAATGTAACGAAAGCGAATGGTTTTTTCGGAAATGTAGCCGGGCAGCACAATATGAGCAATGCAGTGGTTACCGATCAGCTTCCGCCGGGCGCTGTGTTTATCAGCAGTACCTGCGGAGTCAATCCGCCTCTTTCGGGAAATACCTTCACCTGGCAACCCAACAATGGCAACCTTGATGCATCCACCCCAAACGCAAGTTATGCGTGCAATATTACGGTCTATTATCCGGCAAGCGTTTTCCCGGATGGCACCTCCATCTACAATGAAGCTTCGCTAAACGGCATAATTTGCCAGCAACCCGTGGAGCACACCAGCGTTCAGACCTGTATTAATGTGGTGACCAGCACACCTCATGCAGGCGGAAGGCTGTATAAATATGTTTACATGACCAACCGCGTACCGGGATGTAACGGCTACTATTATATTCCATTCCAAAATAGTGGAAACATACCGCTCTCGCCATTTACCATCAATGATGTCATCCCTTCGGGAATTACAGTGCATAGCGTTGCGGTAATGGGAGGAAATAATACAACGACAATGTCCCTGACTGCAAACAATGGTCAGGATGTAATCAATTCAGCCATAAATGCAAACTGGTCTTCAGGCCCACTTGGTTTTCCTGTGAACGATCTGCAACTGGATATGACAGGCAGTTTGCCGGCTGGCAACTGGATTTATCTGTACATCTATTTTTCTGTTGACCAGAATGCTCCGGGCACTCCGGTTGAAAACTGTGCCACTTTTGATGCAAAAAACAACAATATCACCATTGGCTCGGCATGTGCACAATTCACAGTGGGTGATTATGAGCCGATTCCCTGTGTGTTGAAAGAGATTTGTTCACCAAAGGAAAGCTATGATCCGGGCGATATCATCCGTTTCCGCATGAGGGTTCAAAATATCGGGAGCGAAACGATGACAGGTGCAAGTCTGGATGATGACCTGTTGAGTTACTTTACTTATGTTGGCAATGAAACCTATTACACTGCAAATACTTATGGTGTTCAATGCTCAGGTTCAAGTTCAATTCCACCGGGAACAACCGCATGGAGCGGGGTGACAACAAGTCACAGCAACAACAATCTTTCATGGAGTCTGCCGGATATAGATTCAGATTGCCAGTTGTTTTATTCAACCAGTTGCGGTTATTACGGTACAACCTCGCTTCCTTATTATTACATTGAGTTCGATGTCAGAATTGATAGTCTGGCGCCGGCGGGTATTTCCACCAACAGCTTTGAAGTGTCCGGCGGAAATGTTCCTGCCCCGGTAACTTCAAACAGCGTCAATATTTTAATCACGCCAAAATACGGCCAGCAGGCATTTAAAGAAGTCAGTGGAGACAACGGCAGTACCTTCGGAACAACGGCAAATGTCAACGTCGGGGGGACAGCACGCTATCGCCTGAATTACAGAAATCTATCCAATGTGCCGCTGACAGAAGTGAAATTTGTGGACTTGCTGCCCCGCAATGACGGGACTAACGATTTGCTGGTGCTTGACCGGAATATTTCCAGAGGCAGTCAGATTGGCGTTGGGTATGTAAACACATCCACTCATGCCACAACACTGCAACCGGCAGGAACCGCCCCCTCCCCGGCAATAACTTTTGCTGCCGGACAAAACATTTGCCTGCCGGAATATAACGTGAACATAGGGTGTAATCAGACAACCTGGGGCAGTCAGCCGGATTCAAATGTTAAAATGGATTACGGAAATTTCTTCCTGCCCATCGGAGTAATCCTTCAGGAAAGTTTCAATGTGCAGGTGCCTGCATCGGCAACACCGGGACAAAATGCCTGTAACGATTTTGCAGTTATCGCTACGGCAAATTTCATTCTTGACGGAACACAGCAAACCGTATCCCTCACCCCCATTGCAGCGCCTCCTGTCTGCCTGACGGTAAAAGACGGTCCTGCTACAGGAGAATGCTGCGAAGGACTTCAGATTGAAAAAATCCAGGATCCGGCAGTTGGCAACTGCTGTCTCCACATAGCCACAAAATGCGAAGTGGATTCAATTCGTCTGGTTGTAGATAACGGAACGTTCTCTACGGCATCATGGAATTGCCATGATATTCCGGATGATTATACCGGACAGAACATCTACACATTTAAAGCCGATGGATGTGCCGTTGACATGATAACCTGTGTAAATGCTGATGTTTCAGGAACGGTTACTATTGGCTATACTGTCTATTTTGCCAACGGAGAGGTATGTGAAGGCAGAGAACAAATGGATTGCAAAGCCACGCCTCCTTCCTCTTCCGACTGTTGTCCCATCTTTGATTTCAAACTGAATCGTATCTGGCCACGATTCGGGAACTATGAAGGGACATTCACTTTCTTGAATCCCGATCCGTCAAATCCGATTTGCGAAATTAAAATTAACGCTTCACCGGCTACCAGTTTCACAACCGGCCAACTGATTGTTGACGGTGTCCAGTCCAATCAAAGTTGGAACGATTCAAGCATTCCTGCATCCGGCACACTGATTCCTCCTGCTGAAAATTCAGTCGTATTCACGATGACAAAATATAATTATGATGGAAACCTTAACATATGCGTAATCAAATGCGATGGTACGGAATGTTGTTATGAAGTGAGATGGAAAGGAAAAGGAATTATTATAATTGATACCGATGTCTCTTTTGATCTTTCTGTTTTGGGTAAAAAACTTTATGCCGTAAGCCTGAAACCGGAAATCTCAACCAAAGAAGATGTATTGATAAAGTATGTTTCTTTTGGAGAAGAAAACGAACAGGCACGGGAAGAAGATGAAGGGCGCACAGAAATTTTTGCTGCGGGAATCAGTGGCGGATCCTGTGATAACAGCGATGGAGCCGTCAATCTGTCAGCAACCTGGACAGGTCGCCGCAATGCTTTCTTTGAACTTGCCTGTCCGTTTGACCCCAAAAAGCCTGATCAGACGCCGGCATTCAATCTGGTATTTTCCGGCAAACAGCCTGAAATTGGCTGCACCATGTTCGACACCGAAGGAAATGAAATTTTCAGTGGCAAAATTGAGATGTCGCTAAACGATACGGTTACGTCAGCAAGCATAAATCCACTTTACGGTGAAGGTTCAATGCTGGAATTGATTAACCTGTATCCCAATCCGGCAAACAGTTCCTTCAAAATCACCTATGCCACAGCCGAACGTGGCGATGTGGAAATCCGGCTGGTAAACCAACTGGGACAAGTGCTGAGGATTGAACGCCCCACCCCCGGATTCGCCGGAGTGCACACGCTGGATATGAACACCAACGGAATAGCAGCCGGCATGTATCATGTTCAGCTGATTTCCGGAGAAAGGATGAAAACCAGAAAAGTGGTCATTGACAAGTGATAAGTCTATAACAGGAGTTTTGAAATGAAATTCCTGTTGATTACATACACAACCCAAACAAACACAATATTAAAAGCCCCGCAGATTGCGGGGTTTTTTTTATTATCCTGAAAATTGTAATCCAAAAAAATATAGTTGCAATGAAACCACTTTATTTATTGAAAAACAGTCGCCCCTTCGTCTCTCCCGAAAACTTTGGGAGGCCAAAGGACGACAAAAGAACAACATCCGGGAAATGCTACTACATGAATTTAAATTTCACCATAGTTTCCTGTAAATATTTGCCTATTTTTGAGAGCAAATACTATCAATCTTGAAAAAAACAAAAATGACACGGATAAACCTTTTAATCTGCACACTGATTGCAATTCCTTTCCTGATTTCCTGTTCTGCTCATCCTGAGTTGATTGCAACTGACCTGACCTGCAATTTCAGGCAGGAACCTGTTGGTGTGGATTCCCCCTCTCCGCTGCTTGGCTGGAAAATCAGATCGTCAGGAAAAGGAGTGGCGCAGTCGGCATACCGGATAATTGTTGCCGGAAGCCCGGATGAACTCCAAAATAATTACGGAACAGTCTGGGATTCACAGAAAGTAAATTCCGAAGAATCATTCCATGTGAAATTTGACGGAAAAAGGCCGGAACCGGGAAAGCATTATTACTGGAAAGTGAAGGTCTGGGATGCAAACGGGAATGAATCCCCCTGGAGCGAACCGGGCCGCTGGCAGGTAGGTTTATTGTCGGATACCGACTGGAATGATGCGCAATGGATAGCCATTGAAGAGCTTGACACCGCATTGCGCCTTGTTCCCGGCATTCATGGCTCAGGCGATCACCTTGGTGAAAAAGCAGTCCGGCGCCCACTCGTGCCACAATTCAGAAAATCATTTTCAATCCGTCAAAAGCCGGAATCGGCCACCCTGTTCATCTCCGGACTTGGCCACTATGAAGCGTCCCTGAACGGAAAAAAAATCGGAAATTCATTTCTCTCACCCGGATGGACACAATATGACAAAACCATCCTGTACAATACGTATGACGTAACCTCTTTGGTAACAACCGGAGAAAATGTACTGGGAGCCATTGTCGGAAACGGCTTCTACAACGTTAACCGCGAACGCTACCGGAAACTTGTGATTGCCTATGGCATGCCGAAAATGATTTCCGTTCTTCAAATCCGGTATCCTGATGGCACATCGGAAACAATTTCTACCGATGACACATGGAAAGTTACTGCTTCTCCCATCACCTACACCAGCATTTTCGGCGGCGAAGATTATGATGCAACACTTGAGCAAAACGGCTGGAATAATCCCGGATTCAATGACAGCCACTGGCAGAATGCCCTGATGGTTACGGCTCCCGCCGGGAAGCTTATTGCAGAAAACGATTATCCGCTGCAGGAAATGGATAAAATTGAAGTAAAGGAAATCATTTCATTAGGCGACACAGCGTGGCTGTATGATTTTGGGCAGAATGCCTCCGGGATTGTGGAATTGGTGGTCAGCGGAAAAACGGGGCAGGAAGTGAAGCTCTGGCCTGCAGAACTTCTCAATCCGAATAACACAGTGAATCAGCGGGCATCGGGGTATCCTTTCAGTTTTTCCTATACACTGAACGGCAACGGTTCAGAAAAATGGAAGCCAGTTTTTACCTACTACGGGTTTCGCTATGTCATGGTAACCGGAGCTGTGCCTGCAGGAGAAAAAAATACGGGCGGACTGCCTGAAATCGAAAGGCTGACCTTACTGCATACCCGCAATTCCGCACCCGAAAACGGAACGTTTGAATGCAGTAATCCCCTGCTGAACAGCATACACACTTTGATTGACTGGGCTATCCGGAGCAATTTCCAAAGTGTGCTCACCGACTGCCCGCACCGCGAAAAATTAGGCTGGCTGGAACAAACGCACCTGATGGGACAAGGGGTTCACTTTCGGTATGATATCTATCCTCTGTACCGGAAATTGATTTATGACATGATGGATTCCCAGACTGGTGACGGACTTGTTCCCGACATCGCACCCGAATATGTGGAATTTCTCGGGGGATTCCGCGATTCCCCCGAATGGGGGAGCGCTGCGGTGATTCTTCCCTATCTTCTGTATAAATGGTATGGCGATCAAGAAATCATTGATGATGCCTGGAACATGATGAACGGCTATGTGAACTACCTGAAAAGTAAATCGGAAAGCCACATACTCAATCATGGTCTTGGCGACTGGTTTGATTTGGGGCCGCGCCAGCCGGGTGTTTCCCAGCTCACGCCCATTGCACTGACGGCAACCGCCACCTATTTCTATAATGTGAAACTGATGGCAGAAATGGCTCAGCTGCTCAATAAACCCGAACAGGAAAGCTTGCAAAAATGGGCGGATGATATCCGCCGGGCTTTCAATACAATGTTTTTCAACCCGGAAACCAAGGTCTATTCCACCGGTAGCCAGACAGCCATGTCTATGCCCTATTGCATGGGAATTGCCGATGAATCGGATATGGAAAAAGTGTTTGCAAACCTTGTGGATACGATCCATGCCGGCAACAAGGCGCTGACAGCCGGCGATGTAGGATTCCATTATCTGGTGGAGGCGCTCACGAAAGGCGGCGCATCGCAACTGATGTTTGAAATGATTAACCGCGATGATGTTCCCGGATATGGATATCAGCTCAAAAAAGGAGCCACCGCACTGACCGAATCCTGGGCGGCGCTGGAAAATGTCTCCAACAACCACCTGATGTTAGGGCATGTCATGGAGTGGTTTTATGCCGGCTTAGGCGGTATCGGGCAATCGCCCGGCTCGGTGGCCTATAAAGAGATTGAAATTAAGCCCGAAGTTGTGGGTGATCTGACATTCGTAAACACCGCCTTCAATTCACCCTATGGAAAAATCCGTTCGGAATGGAAAAGGGACGGCCATGATTTTCAGCTTGAAGTGGAAATTCCGCACAACACAACCGCTACACTGTTTTTACCTGAAAGCGAATTAAATTCCGTGAAAATTGATGGAAAAAAGCCGGATAATAATATCATCAGTCAGGACAATAACAATGGAAAAATCAGGCTGAAACTTGATTCGGGGATATAT
>CAZVAD010000014.1:3388-7635 GCA_964624645.1 uncultured Mariniphaga sp. | reverse complement strand
CACATACGCCGCCACGCTGTAGCCCGTGATATTACGCAGTTTGCGGTTAAGCTGCGAACGGCTCATATACATTTTTTCAGCGATATAGTCGGGATTTAGTCCGGTATCGGTAATCCGTTCGTAGATGATGGTAGTGAGACGATTGAGAAACTTGCGATCGGCTGCTGATAACTCCACATTTTCGGAAGCGTCTTCGAAGATTGCCGACGAATATTTTTCGCGGAGCAGGCGACGCTGCTCCAGCAGTTTGTCCACGCGTATATTGAGCTCCGTTGCATTGAACGGCTTGTAGAGGTAAGCATCGGCACCGCATTCAAACGCTCGTTGTTTGTCTTCGCCGGTGGCTTTCGCCGTGATTACGACAATGGGAATATGATTCAGAATATCGTTTTCACGCACAGAGCAACAGACTTTATAGCCGTCCATAACCGGCATCATCAGGTCGGTGATTATCAGGTCAGGCATGAACTCCTTGGCTTTTTCCAGTCCTTCCTGCCCGTTGGCTGCATAACGAATCTGGTAGCGGTCGCGGAGCAGTGAGCCGATGTAATGACGGATATCCCTGTTGTCTTCAATAACAAGGATTGAAGGCATTTCTTCTCCTGCATCTTCGCAATCTTCGGGAACGTGGTTCTCCTCTTTTTGGGAAAGAAGAATTGTTCTTGAATTGCAATTCTCAAAAGGATTCCAAAGCTCCTTTACTTCAAATTTCTGTTTCAGCGGCAGGGTAACTGTAAACCGGGCGCCCCCCTCTTTCCTGTTTGCTGCTGTTACGCTTCCGTTCATGCTCTCTGCCATTTTGCTGACAAATGCCAGCCCGATACCGGTTCCGTTTTCAGAAAACATGCTTTTCCCCTGATAGAACTGTTTGAAGATATGGGGCAGGTCAGCCGGGTCAATCCCGGATCCTGTGTCGGCCACGGAAAGGATAAAATTATTTTTGTTCTGCTGTGTAGAAACAGTAACTATTCCACCTTTTGGCGTAAACTTGAGTGCATTGGAGAGCAGATTGCGAACAATTTTATTGAAGTAGTCGGGAATGAAATCTATCGGAATGCTTTGTTTTTCGGAGTTGAAAATAAGATCAACACCGCGGGAAGCTGCATAGTCGCGGTAGGTTTCCACCGTCATGTTCACACAAGCAGCCGCGTCTCCGTGAAGCCATTTCGACTGGTCGCCGTTTGACTGGATTTTTGCCATATCCAGCAACTGGTTTATCATATCCAGCAGCGTGTTCCCCTGTCGTTCAATGGCTTTCGCTTCGCTGGCAAACCCATTTCTCTCCTTTATTCTTTCTGCCATTCCGAGAATGACGGTGAGCGGGGTGCGAAACTCGTGGGTGATATTGGTGAAAAAGTCGCTGCGCATCCTGTCTAATTGCACCAGCAGTTTATTGCTGCGCGTACGCTGGCGGTAGCCATAGTAGAGCAGCGCCGTAGCTATTGAACCAAGGAAAAACACGAAAACTAAAAAATTGATAGAGCGTTGTTTTTGTTCATTTTTTGCCTGGTTGGCAGCTTCCAGCTGCCTGATGTTGCGCTGATTACTCTCCCGTTCATAATTCACGCGCATTTCCATATACTGGTTGTTTCTTTGTATTCCCTGCACAGAGTCCAGCATGGCAATACTCTGTTTGTAGTTGCTGAGCGCTGTGGAATAATTGCCGTTTTTCAGGTGATATTCGTGTTTCAGGGAATAAACCCTGGCAAGATGTTCTGCAGAATTGATCTCTTTCGCAGTCTGTTCCGCCAGAGCGATGTACTTGTTGAATTCACCGGTATCGTGAGTAAGAAAATTAATTTTGGCAATTGAAAGACATGCCACTAACCAATGCCAGCGATCCGAAATATCTTCCATCAGATCGTATGCTTTCATATATTCAGCTTTTGCCAGCTCGTAGTTTTGCTCAATGGTGTACAAGTCGCCGAAATGGATATAGCACAGCCCGACCCCCATGTCTGATTTGGCTTTTTTGTTCTGCTCCATGGAGTATTCATAATAGACCCGTGCCGAATCGTATTGCTGACGGTGCTCGAAAATGGCGCCGAGGTTGGCAAAGTTGATGGCTTGCCCGATAGCGCTTTTTAGTAGAATCTCATCTTTCAGTGCATTTCTGAAAAAATTTTCTGCTTCGTCATAATAACCCATTGAGAGGCTGATATTTCCGATGCCGTTCAATGCAACTACTTTATTTTTCAGCCCGTCGAATGATTCGTGCTGCTGTGAATAGGCTTCGGCATAACTCAGCGCATCAAAATGATAACCGGAAGCTTCCGACAGGGCGCCGATACGCCGGAAATCGGTGCCTAAATTGTTGAGCGCCTGTACAATTTCGAGTGTGTCATTTAGCTTCAGCGCCAAATCCAGGCCTGCCTGATGTGATGCAATGGCCTCCGAGAAGCGGGCGTTCTCGCGCTGATATTTGCCTAACTGCTTATAACACAGCATTTCGCCGATATTGTCTTTCTCCCGGATGCTCTTTTGCAGCATAATTTGCATGGAATCCTCGTTTCTCCACAGTCTGTACAATGTGTGGAAATACTCTTTTTTGTATTCCTCTTCTGCCGTTTGATCAGTATTTGGAGAACAGGCATAAAACATTATCAGCGCAAAAGCGACAGCAGTCAGTTGGAAGGGTGATAACCTGTATGTAAAATAACGTTTCATGATGTTTGATTTTTGTTTAACAATTTTTGATTCACTTCTGTATTTGAAAAGCATTTTTTCAGAAAATTTGAAAACTGATTTTGTTTTTTAGGGGGGTGTGGAGGGGTGGTGAATGATGCGGAATAACTTTCACAAAGGTCGATCAGCAGACGGCAATATGCCTCGGCATGTGATGCCAGCGAACGCACTTCATTTGTGTCATTTTCCTTTTTCATCATTTTGAAATTATGTTTCAAATATAAGGCGGCAGACACAACCTGTCAACTGCTAATGTTTCTGGAATGTACCTGATAATTCTGTCAGGTTTCAGTGATTTGATGCAGAAAATGCCCCGATTTGCAGCATGTGTCGCTAAAGACTTTTTCATATCGGGTAAAATCCTTAATATTGTTCCATAAATAAAAGCAAAATTCAAATCTTTAATTTTAGACGTTATCTGCACTTTATGAAGAGTGAAAAAAACAGGGAAACGATAAAATTGATTATTGTTGACGATCATAATCTGTTCCGCATGGGCGCGCGGCTTGCCTTGGATGGAAAGTCAGGAATCGGGGTGACAGATGAAGCAGCCTCCGGAGAGGAGCTGTTTGTTCTGTTAAAAACACAGATTCCCGACATCATTCTTCTGGATATTCTTCTTCCCGGAATTTCGGGTATTGAAACAGCGCAAAAACTGAAACAGGAGTACCCGGAAATTAAAATACTGATGCTGTCGGCTGAAAACCCGGCGCATGTGATTGAAGAGGTACTGGAAGCTGGCGTGGAGGGATATGTTACCAAATCGGCAACGCCTGAGGAGATTGAAGAAGCCATCGTTTCGGTGGCAAACGGACTGGAGTTTTTTGGCCGCGACATGGCAAAAATAATGTTTGATGTAATTCACCGGCAACGTAAACGGGTAAAACAGGAAGTTGCATTTACAGACAGGGAAACGGAGATTATCCGTTTATGCAGCGAAGGACTGCAAAGCAAGGAGATTGCAGACCGGCTGAAAATCAGCTACCACACCGTAAATTTCCATAAGAATAATATTTTCAGGAAGCTGGACATCAACAATAGTGTAGAGCTGGCTAAATATGCGATAAAGGAAGGAATTATATGAAAAAAAGCTTCTTCATAACAGGTCTGTTTCTTTTCGCTTTAAGCGGATTTGCGCAGAGTACCGATTTTTATGAAAAAGCCCGGAGATATTATCTTGATGCGCGGAATGATTCGGCGCTGATTTTTTTGGACAAAGCGGTTTCCCGGTTTTCCGATACCACCGGTTACGAGAATATCGTGAAGACTTATCATCTTCGCAGCCGTGTTTTGGGGAACCTCACTTTTTTTGAACGGGCAATGGACGATGCGATAAAATCCTTGGATATCAGCAAAAAACAGCAAATTGAAAAACTTGTGCCCATCTCTCTT
Organism: uncultured Mariniphaga sp.; assembly: GCA_964624645.1. Taxonomy (GTDB): domain Bacteria; phylum Bacteroidota; class Bacteroidia; order Bacteroidales; family Prolixibacteraceae; genus Mariniphaga. Next base: position 3,558 of record CAZVAD010000014.1, on the reverse strand, counting down.
TTGAGTATCGGAAAAGTATATTACCTGATGTATAACGATTCGGTTGCCGAAGAATATATGCTGCAAGCCCGGTCGCTGGCTCTGGAAAACCAGCTTGAGAAGGAGCAGATGATGATTGACAGTGAACTGGCACAGCTCTATTCGGTGATGGAAAGAAATGATGAGTGCCT
>CAZVAD010000014.1:1628-3288 GCA_964624645.1 uncultured Mariniphaga sp. | reverse complement strand
CAATAAAGTCATTGCACTTTGCGAACCGTCAAATTATTCTCTTCTGATTCAGATGTATGATCACCTTGTGGGCATTTATGCTCACCTTGGCAATGAGAAAATGGTGATTGACAGCCACCAGAAATTTTACAGGCTGATGCAGCGACAGTCTGATTTTAATCTGCATCAGTCGTTGCAGGAGATGCATGCAAAATATGAAACTGCAGAAAAGGAACTTGAAATCAGCAGTCAGGCACTGGTCATCAGCCGCCAGAAAGCACAACAAAGATTCTTGATTATGATACTGGCGCTTTCAGCGGTTATCCTTGTGCTGCTTTGGTATTTTCTGCGCCTGCGCAGCAGGCACGTTCGCGAGTTGGCGGAATTGAATGCCACAAAAGACAAGTTTTTCAGCATCATCTCCCATGATCTGAAAAATCCGGCCATCGCCCAGCGCAACGCATTGCAGGCACTGCTCGAACATTCGGGAAAACTTGACATGGAGTCGCTGGAATCCTATTATACCGAGCTGCTCAAATCGGCAGACAGTCAGGTTGAACTTCTTTACAATCTGCTCAACTGGGCGCAGGTGCAAACCGGACGAATGCCTTTTCATCCGGTGCAGTTTGATCTTGTTGCGGCGCTGAAACCGGATCTTGTTCTGGCAAAAAACATGGCGGAACAGAAAGGGATCCAATTTGAAATGATTCTGCCCGATACTGCACTGGTTACCGGCGACAAAAATATGCTCTGCACCGTAATACGCAATTTGCTGACCAACGCCGTGAAGTTCACCGCCACGGGAGGCAGCGTGCAGCTTCTCATCGAAAAAGAGGATGGCAGATACTCTGTTTCCATTTCAGACAACGGCACAGGAATGCATGAAGAGCAGAAACAAAACCTTTTCAATGTAGGCCGTCGAAGCCACCGGATGGGAACTGCGGGCGAACAGGGCAGCGGGCTTGGTCTCATCGTCAGCAAGGAACTTGTGGAGAAGCATGGAAGCACACTGCACTTCGACAGCAAAGCAGGTGAAGGGAGCCGCTTCTGGTTTGCGGTGTGAGCAATAACCGGTTTTTACAGATGTGATATAAAGCGCCGGCAGTTAATCAGAACAAGCTTTCTATATCTCTATTGGGGTGATATTCAGCATTCTTCATTTTTTGTACCCCACCGGATTATTGAGCATCGGCAGTTGTTCCGGGCGAAGTTTCAACTCTTTTCCCAACGCTCCGGCATCAAGGGTTGCGCGGGGAACTGTTGCCAGTTTCGCAGCCGAACAGAATAAATTGACATTTTGACAAACGATTCCCACATCATTGGCTGCCATTGTCTTTGAATTTTCGGCATGTGCCCTGTCGCCATATTTTGCCATATCTGCAACATAGAGCAATACCACCGGTGCATCCAGAACAAAATCCTGTGATAATGCAACCAGCGGCCGCAGGTCTCTTTCCGAAACAGGCTGCAGGTCATGTTCAAAGGCTTCATAAAGCCAGGCGCCATCTTTCATAAGCACATAAATATCAACTTCCTGGTAATTTAAAGCCGAAGGCGCAGTCCGTCTCTTTTCAGCAGGACGGTTCACTCCGTTGGCAGCCCACAATAAATTGGAAAGCGTTTGAGACGACAGCATTTCAGAAGAAAATTCGCGTTCTGATTTCCGGTTTTTGAATGCAAA
>CAZVAD010000014.1:0-1528 GCA_964624645.1 uncultured Mariniphaga sp. | reverse complement strand
CGTCCGTGCGGACGCCTTTTCTTTCAATTTTTTAGCTGTATCAATTCAAATTCATTTCTACCTGTCCTGCCATCCCGGTCTCAAGGACTTCGTAAGAAAGCGCAAAATCCAGAATCCGTTTAATCGTTTCGGGCGATGGTGCAAATGCTCCGGCATTCATGACGTCTCTGTGATTTTTTGTTCTCTTCTTTAATAAACTTATGCAACTTACTGGTTGTGCATTAAATCTTTTGATAAGATAAAATAAAGTAGATTTTCGCATAGGCGCTCATTATAAATGTTTCTCAAAGAACGCCGGTAGAGCAGAGTTATTGTGTTAACAAAAGTTAAATACGGGTCAACTCCAGATTTTTTTGTTTGATGAGTTTACGCAGGTTAATCAGTGCATAGCGCATACGGCCAAGCGCAGTATTTATGCTCACACCGGTCTGCTCGGCAATCTCCTTGAAACTAAGCCCCATGTAGTGCCGCATATAAATCACCTGCTGCTGATCTTCGGGCAGTTCCTTTATCAGCTCTTTCACATCATTCAAAATCTGATCATTGATCATTATATCTTCAATATTTTTTTCGGAAAATTTCCGGGAGTTGAAAATATCAACTTCAAGGCCATCATTTGAAATGGTTGCCTGCAATTTCTCCTTTCGGAAATGGTCAATAGTCAAATTGTGGGCAATGCGCAGAACCCAGGAGAGAAACTTTCCGTTTTCCACATATTTCCCCTTTTTCAACGAACGGATGACTTTGATAAAAGTATCCTGAAATATATCTTCAGCAAGCTGCTGATTCTTGACAATTAACAAGATATAGGAATAAATCCTGTTTTTATGACGATGCACTAAAATTTCAAGTGAATTCTGATCGCCTTCGATAAAACGCTGAACGAGTTCATTGTCGTTCAAAGAATTTGTTTTGAACATTACCTTCTATTTATGTATAAACAAAAAGTAAATTTTTCCGATAGGCGCTTATTTTAAAATGCAGTAAAAGTATTTATTTAATTTTGTGCTGTAAAAATGAAACATTTTCCTGAATTAAACAAGTTTTTTTAACAATTTTACACGAATTCCATTCAGGCATGCATAATAAGAGTAGAAACAGAGTTATAGAGATACAACACGCACGGGTACATAATCTAAAGAACATAAGCTTAAAAATACCACTGAATCAGTTCATTGTGGTCACCGGCGTTTCGGGTTCGGGCAAATCAACCCTTGCATTCGACACCCTTTTTGCAGAAGGCCACCGCCGTTATGTGGAGAGCCTTTCTTCATATGCCCGGCAGTTTCTGGGGCGAATCAACAAACCGGAAGTGGATTTCATCAAGGGAATTCCCCCGGCAATTGCAATTGAGCAGAAAGTGAACACGCGGAATCCGCGTTCAACGGTGGGAACATCCACCGAAATTTACGACTACCTGAAACTGCTTTACGCCCGCATCGGAGAGACCATTTCACCCGTATCGGGAAAAGAAGTGACCCGCCACACCGTGAGCGATGTCGCCGTTTTCATCAGCTCCTTTCCTGAA
>CAZVAD010000013.1:0-32577 GCA_964624645.1 uncultured Mariniphaga sp. | reverse complement strand
AACTGCGCTTCGCTTGTTTGGGGTTATCCACATTAAATGCCTACGGCATTTTTTGGTTTGTATTTATTTTCAGAAAAGGACATCCCGGATGGTTTCGATGCGTTCAAACAGTGCTTTTACAAACGGGCAAACCGGTACAATTTTTATTTCCTCTTCCCTTGCAAATTCCACTGCCTTCATAACCAACTGCTTTCCAAAGCCTCTGCCGCCAAATCTATCATCAACCCCCACATGATCGATGATTATTTTTGCTTCATTTTCCCAAATATAGGTGAGTTCACCGGCAAATTCATCATTGTCATAAATAATAAACCTGCCTTTTGTGTCCTTGTTTTCCTGTTCAATTCTTGCCATTGTTGTTGTCTTTTTTTGAAGTTAAATATTCTTTTCAACTAACATTCAGGGGTCTGCTTTGTTGCTGCCTGATGTTAAAATCCTATGAAACAGTGTTTTCATATTAAGCTTCATCCGAATAGGAAACGTGTCCGTCCGCAATGATTGCAGGCGATGTGTAGGGATGTTCCTGGGTTTTTCCTGCTGCCATAATATGCAGCACCTTCCAGCCCTTTGCTTTCAGATAATCGGAAACCATTGACCGGTGACATCTCCACCAGACCGCTTCGGAACACATAACCGCCGTGGGCTGTTCCCGGGCAATCCGTTCCAGATGCTCAACCCCTTTTTCAAATTCAGGAGTTTCCATATAATCCGCATAACCTTTGAAAGCTTTGTGATGCCAGCGGTTGTTTTTCGAGTTTTTGTTCACTTTTCTTCTTCCGCCCAAATCGCTCAGGTGCAGATATGTTATTCCATCTTCTTTCAATGAAATTTCCAGATTTTCTTTGTTGAATTGCGGAAACTTCCGCGAGCCGGGCAAACTGCGGATGTCAGCAACTGTCCTGATATCAAGGGAATGAAGCATATTCAAAAACTCATCCAACGGATGCGTAGAATGTCCGATGGTGTAAATGATATGTTCATCCGGATTTTTCATTGCTGATGGAATGCCTGTAGATATTTATCGATATAGAGCTGCTTGTCCTTGGACTTGTATTGCTGAATATAGCGTGGATGCTCCAGAACTGTCAGTTTATCAAACAATTTCGCCTCTTTGTTAAGTTTGTGGATAAAATCTGCATTTTTCTTTCCCAGAATAAAAACTTCCGCTTGCTCCAATCCAAGGGCGATATGTTTTTTGAGACTTGCAATCATATAATCTTTGGTCAGCTCGAAAAGTACCGGTTCGTCGTAATAGTTGGCATTGATCCACTTGCCGTCTTTCTTTTCCCGGATGATTGCCAGCGGGAAAGGAGAATTGATATAAAATTTTCTGTAAAATTTTTCGGCGCCGCCATATGCTGCAATCATGTCATAGACAAAAACCGATGAAACCTCATGCGTTCGTGCGGATTTCATGCGGATGCCGCAAATACTCTCCAGCCTTTTGGTATCTGTGAACGGAACGCCGGTTGTACCTGCGCCGTGGCGTCCGGGATTTATACCGATAATAAATCTCCGCCGTGCCGTATCGTTGTAGTATTTCTCATAAAACTGCCGCATTATTTCCATCGTTTCAGGATTATCCATGAATGGATTCATTACCTGAAAACCATTTGGAAGTTTGCCCGGATAATGCAGATTGTTATTAAAATCGATTACTTTTTCTGCAAAAGTCATTGGTGTAAAAATTTTAATTTGTCTGAATTCGGTTAAAAACTCACTTTTTTTGTAAAATTAGCAATGTCGTGCACATATTTACAACAAAATTTCGATTGCTGTTGTTGAAGAATTTCGGACAGTCTGTTTTATTTTGTAGATTTGATGAGTTATAACAGCATTTTTCCATGAAACGGGCACGGCAGTATATCATCCAGAAATACGATTGATCAAGACAGCTGTTTTCCCGATAATTATCGGGAAAGTTTCATGGGATATTTTTGAAAATATTTAATTTTAATCATATGAATTATAAAATTGCTTCTTTGACAAAACTTCAGAATGAAGGGAAAAACATTCACCGCCTGCCTTTTTCCGTTCGGATATTGCTGGAAAACGCACTGCGGAATCATGACGGTTTTTCAATTACCGATGAACATGTGGCCACATTAACGGACTGGAATGCAAAAGGCTCCGACCACGAAATCCCATTCAAACCGGCGCGGGTTCTGATGCAGGATTTCACCGGTGTTCCTGCAGTGGTGGATATGGCTTCACTTCGTGCGGAGATGATCCGGCAGGGCGGCGACGGAAATAAAATCAATCCGGCAATTCCGGTGGACCTGGTGATTGACCACTCGGTTCAGGTTGATTTTTTCGGAACCGGATATGCCTATAAAAATAATGTTGAAATGGAATATCACCGCAATTCCGAGCGCTACAAACTGCTCAAATGGGCACAGAAGGGGCTTGATAATTTCACGGTTGTTCCCCCGGGAATGGGCATTTGCCATCAGGTGAACCTGGAATATCTGGCAAAAGGCGTAGTGGTGCGGGATGGCTGGGCTTTCCCGGACAGCCTTGTCGGAACCGATTCGCACACACCCATGGTGAACGGCATTGGCGTTGTGGGATGGGGTGTTGGCGGCATTGAGGCAGAGGCAGCCATGCTGGGGCAGCCCATTTATTTTGCCTGTCCGCAGGTGGTCGGATTGAAACTGACCGGGAAAATTCCGCAGGGATGCACTTCAACAGACCTGGTACTGACAATCACCCGGAAATTGCGCGACCATGGCGTTGTAGGGAAATTTGTGGAGGTTTTTGGTTCCGCTCTGGATTATCTGACTGTTACCGACAGGGCAACCATTTCAAATATGTCACCTGAATTTGGTTGCACGGTTACTTATTTTCCGGTTGATGAGCAAACGCTGAGCTACATGGCCAAAACAGGCCGTTCAAAAGAACAGATTGAGCTGGTGCGCGATTATTGTCAGGAAAATATGCTCTGGCGGACAGGAAAAGAGGAAATCGAATACTCTCAGGTTGTGGAACTGGATTTGTCAACGCTGGAACCTACGATTTCCGGGCCGAAGCGTCCGCAGGAAAAAATTCTCCTGAAAAATCTGGATCAGGATTTTGTAAAAATTTTACAGGACGAATTTTCCAGAACATACGTTCCGTTTATCAGCAGGCAGGAATACGACTGGGTTGCAGAAGGCGGTTCAGGAACACAGTTCACTTCACATAAGGGGCTGGCAGACAATACCTCATTCAATAATGTTAACGGATTACGGAGTGTCAGGGTAAAAGACAAGTACAAGGAATTTGTGTTGCATGACGGAACCATTGTGATTGCTGCCATCACCAGTTGCACGAACACTTCAAATCCTTCCGTGATGGTGGGCGCCGGACTGGTGGCGCGGAAAGCCATTGAAAAGGGATTGCGTACAAAATCGTGGGTAAAAACCAGTCTCGCACCGGGTTCCAAAGTGGTGACCAATTATCTGGAAAGGTCAGGGCTGTCAGAAGACCTGGAAGCGCTGCGTTTCCATACGGTCGGTTATGGCTGCACTTCCTGCATCGGCAACAGCGGTCCGCTGCCGGCTTACATTGCTGAAGCAGTAGATAAAAATGAGCTGATTGTGGCTTCCGTGCTCTCCGGAAACAGAAACTTTGAAGCCCGCGTACACCCGCAGGTGAAAATGAATTTTCTGATGTCGCCTATGCTGGTTGTTGCCTTTGCAATTGCCGGAAGGGTTGATATCGACCTTATAAACGACCCCATTGATCATGACCCCAACGGAAACCCTGTGTATCTGAAAGATATCTGGCCAACCCAGGAGGAAATCAATGAAACAATCAACAGCTGTCTGAAAGTTGAGGACTTTGAAGAGGTCTATTCTGTAATTTTTGATGGGGATGATGCATGGAAGGAGCTGGAAGCCCCGACAGGCACGGAGTTCGTTTTCGATGAAAATTCCACATATATCCGGGAGGTTCCTTTCTTTCAGGACTTCAAAAAAACACCGGATGCCTTGCAGGATATTTTTGATGCCCGGGTATTGTTGTATTTGGGAGATTCCGTAACAACAGACCATATTTCGCCCGCAGGCTCTTTCAATGAAATGTCTGCTGCCGGTCAGTATCTGGTGAGCGAGGGCGTGGAAAGGAAAGAGTTCAACTCCTATGGTTCCCGCAGGGGAAATCATGAGGTGATGATGCGGGGCACTTTCGCCAATGTCAGGATTAAAAATAAGATTACCGACAAAGTGGGTGGTTTTTCAGTTCATTTGCCAACCAATGAAACCGCATCGGTCTTTGATGTGGCCCGGAAATACCAGAAAGACAATACTCCGCTGGTTGTTCTGGCAGGAAAAGAGTACGGCAGCGGCTCATCCAGAGACTGGGCGGCAAAGGGGACCACGTTGCTGGGGATAAAAGCGGTAATTGCCGAAAGCTTCGAAAGAATTCACCGGAGCAATCTGGTGCAAATGGGAATTTTGCCGTTGATTTTCCCGGAAGGCGAAACTGCCGGATCGCTTGGCCTGACCGGAACGGAGAAATATACCATTACGGGAATTGCCGAGAATCTGGTTCCATTTAAAAAAATGAAAGTGAGGGCAGAAAGGGAAGACGGCACTGTGGTTGAATTTGAAGCAAAATCACGGTTAGACTCAGAAATTGAAGTGGAATACTTCAAGAGCGGTGGAATCCTGCAATATGTATTAGGAGATATGCTGACAAAGGGATAGTATTTACTTTATTCTATCCCCTCCGCGTATCCTTCATCAATTTTCAGGTTGCCTTTCATGGATGCTTCAACAGCCAGTTGGTCGCAGCGTTCGTTCAGCGGGTTGTTGTTGTGTCCTTTGACCCAGATAAATTTCACGTTGTGCTTTTTATACACTTCAAGGAAACGCAGCCACAGGTCGGGATTTTTTTTGTTTTTGAACCGTTTGTTTACCCAGTTAAAAACCCATCCTTTCTCCACCGCATCGGCAACATAGCGGGAGTCGGTATAAACGGTCACCTCGCTTCCGGGAATTTTTAATGCTTCAAGCGCCACAATTACCGCAAGCAGTTCCATGCGGTTGTTGGTGGTCAGGCGGTATCCCTCAGAAAGCTCCTTGCGGTGTTGCCCTGAAATCATCACGATGCCGTATCCGCCCGGACCGGGATTTCCGCGGGCAGCGCCGTCGGTGTAAATTGTGATTTTGGGCTTATTCATGCGATGGGTTAAAATGACGACAATAAATGATATTCAAATTCATTGATTAACAGTGCTATATGGCCTAACTCCTTCTTTATCTCCACTAAAAGCATTCAAAAGAGAATAAAAGTCATTTTGAACGTAGTGAGAAATCTTTCCAGATTAGTGTATATCAATTGTATATTTTAAAATTCAGGAAAATCTGAGATTTAACAGGTCAGTCTTTTACAATCTTCATTTCGTCCAGAAGATGCTTTGCGCCTGCATATTTGTCGATGACCCACATCACAAACCGGATATCCACATTGATGCAGCGCTGCAGGTCGTGTTCAAAAGCAATATCGCCGCTCATGGCTTCCCAGTTTCCATCGAAAGCTATTCCGATCAATTCGCCGTTTGCGTTGAGAACGGGGCTTCCCGAGTTTCCGCCGGTAATGTCGTTGTTGGTGATGAAACAGGCATTCAGTTCGCCGTCGTTGTTAGCATAGCGGCCAAAATCCCGGGCAAGGAGCAGTTCCTTCAGCTTTGCAGGCACGTCAAATTCCATGTCGCCGGGAATTTCCTTTTCTATGTAACCGTCTGTAGTTGTGGAATATTTGTAAAGAACTCCATCGCGTGGTTCGTATTCAAGCACCTGACCATAAGTCAGCCTGAGGGTTGAGTTGGCATCGGGATAGAACTTTTTATCCTGCTGCATTTCCATCAGCCCCTCTACAAACAGCCGGTTTCCGATATCCATCAAATCGTCCGATTCTTCGGTCAGGTTTCCCAGCTCCCTGAACATGTCGAAAACATCACGGGCAGCATTGAACGCCATATCCTTTTGCAATGTTTTCAGTTTCATGTCATCCAGAAAGGCATTCACATTATTTTCGTCATCAAACACAGTATTCTTAAACATTTTTTCTGCAAATTTTGAAAAATCGCCTTTGTATTTCTTTTGTACCTGTGCGAAGAATTTCGGGTGATATTTCGGGTCAATGTTGTCCGAATACAATTGCAGCAACGCTGCCGTTATTTTTTTGTCGGTTTCTGCATCATAGTCTTTAAAGTGCTCATCCATTCCGTCGGTGATTCTGTTTTTAATCATCTCCTTGAATTCGGGACGGACATCCTTTTCACTCAAAAGACGGAAAACGGGCAATCCGCGATAGGCAAACATAAAAATCTCAGGTCCGCGAATCATGGCTTCCATCATATATTCCTGAGCTTTTCTTACCTCTTTTTCTTCGTAGGCTGCTGCAACATAATCCAGCGCTTTCCCGTATTTTTCCCTGCGGGCATTGTCGGCATTCACCCACTGCATAAATTCTTTTTCCAGTTCAATCTTTTGGTCAATCACATTCAGATTTTCCAGGCCGCGGTTCTGCCCGATACTGAATTTATAGTAATTTGAACTTCTTGCATGTTTTGAGGCATACTGAATCCTGGCTTTCTGGCTGGTGCTCATATACTGGTCAATGATTTCCAGCTTCTTTTCACGCACTTCCACCCGCACAGGATTTGTAATATCCATAATATATTGTACACCGTAGGAGGTTTCATACCGGTTTGTCATTCCGGGATAGCCCATAATCATGGCAAAATCGCCTTCCTTGACGCCATTTAAAGAAATGGGAAGAAATTGCTTAGGCTGGTAGGGGATATTGTCTTCGGAGTATCTTGCAGGTTTTCCGTCGGGGCCTGTGTAAACGCGGAACAACATAAAATCGGCAGTATGGCGCGGCCACATCCAGTTGTCGGTATCTCCGCCGAATTTTCCGAGCGCCTGTGGCGGAGCGCCAACCAGCCGCACATCATAGAATGTCTCTATCACAAAAAGATGATACTGGTTTGCATTGAAAAAACTTCTCACATAGACTTCATAATGTGAACTGTCTCTTTCCGCATCTTCAATTTCCCGGACAGCTTCATAAATTTTGTTGCCCCTTTCCTTCATGTCCATGTCATCCGTAACATTGGCCAGCACTTTTTCGCTCACATCTTCAACTTTGACAAGAAATGAAGCGGATTTCCCCGGATTTGGAAGCTCTTCATCGTAGGATTGCGCCCAGAACCCATCCTGAAGATAGTCATGCTCCACACTGGAGTGCGCCTGAATTTCATCGTATCCGCAGTGGTGATTGGTCAGAAGCAATCCGTTGCCGGAAATCAGTTCGGCTGTGCAGGAACCCCGGTCGAGCGCTGCAATGGCATCCTTTAAACTGGAATTATTTATACTGTAAATATCTTCGGCTGTTAACTTGAGACCCAGCTCCTGCATGTCGGAAATGTTAAGCTTATAAATCAGTGAAGGCAGCCACATTCCCTCATCGGCAGTTAATGTTTTTGCAGAAAACAGGACAGAAAAAAGCAGTGCAAAACTTAAAAATCTCATTTGTTTCTGGTTTTTAAAAAATTAAAGGGGCAAAGATAGTAATTCAGTTTTCATGGCTTGGTAATTTTATGCATGTTTCACACAATCAGCTAAAAATTAATAAAAGTTTCTATCCGTTTCTTTATTCTTGCTAACTTTGCAGCTCTCCAAAAAACAGAGGGAAAGTGAAAAAATGGATTGTTAAAAAACTTAGTGATCGCTACCGGCTGATTATTTATAACGACACTACTTTTCAGTCGGTGTGGAGCATGAAACTCACACGTCTGAAAGCTTTTACAATTACCAGTCTTTTGTCGGCCATATTGGTGGTGCTTGTCATTTTACTGATTGCCACCACCGGATTGCGTGAGTATATTCCCGGATACCCAAAGGCGGAATACCGCCAGATGCTTCTTTTAAATGCCCTGAAAGCAGATTCCCTTGAAAATGAGCTTGAAAAACGTGACCTGTTTTTTAAAAGTATTCAGGCTGTGCTTTCCGGCGAGGTTCCCGCAGATAATATATATGCCGATACGGTATCTGTTCTGAGTACCTTTGAAATTACGGAATATGACCACGACTCGCTTTTTCAGGATAAATTGCTGGCTGAGCAGACAAGCCTTGCTACCTCCCCCGGCAGCAGCCGCAGGTTGAGCCTGAGCCAGATTCACTTTTTTGCACCTGTCAAAGGTGTGATTACGAATAAGTTTAAGTCAACGCATGACCATTTTGGAGTGGACCTGGTGAGCGAACCCAATGTGCGGATTTCATCGGTTCTTGATGGCACGGTGATTTTTTCCGGATGGACGATTGACACAGGATATGTGATTTATATTCAGCATGATGCAGAGCTGGTTTCGGCTTACAAGCACAATTCGGTATTGCTGAAAAACAGTGGTGACCGGGTCAGGGCAGGTGAAGCCATTGCAATTATCGGGAACACCGGGGAACACACGACCGGACCACATTTGCATTTTGAGTTGTGGCATGAAGGCGCTCCGCTTGATCCCGAACAATACATTGATTTCTGAAAGCATGAAAAAACGAATAGCCCTGCTTGGTTCAACCGGTTCCATCGGAACACAGACACTTGAGGTGATTGAGAAAAATCCCGACCTGTTTGAAGTGGAGGTTTTGACTGCAAACAACAATATGGGACTGCTCATCAGGCAGGCATTGAAATTTCAGCCCAATGCAGTTGTCATTGCCAATGAGGGATGCTATCCGGCTGTTCAGCAGGCGCTAAAGAATGAGCCGATAAAGGTTTTTTCCGGAGCAGACGCCCTGAACCAGATTGTGCAGATGGAGACCATTGACTTGGTAGTTACTGCCATGGTGGGCTATTCCGGATTGATACCGACCTTAAATGCCATAAAAGCCCGGAAAAATATTGCCCTGGCCAACAAGGAAGTTTTGGTTGTTGCCGGTGAAATCATTACCGCTTTGGCCAAAGAAAACCAGGTGGATATTCTGCCGGTTGATTCCGAGCATTCCGCAATTTTTCAGTGCCTTGCGGGGGAGTTGTTTAATCCGGTGGAGAAAATTTACCTCACCTGCTCCGGCGGCCCTTTCAGAGGGAAGACACTTGAAGAGCTGCAACAAATAACAGTTGAAGATGCGCTTGCCCATCCCCGCTGGGACATGGGCGCAAAAATAACCATCGATTCAGCAACCCTGATGAACAAGGGATTTGAAGTCATTGAGGCGCACTGGTTGTTTGAACTTCCTTCCTCAAAAATTGAAGTTGTGGTTCATCCGCAATCCATCGTTCACTCGCTGGTTCAGTTTGAAGACGGTTCAATCAAGGCCCAGCTTAGTCTGCCGGATATGCGTCTGCCCATTCAATATGCGCTGGCTTTTCCTTACCGCATAAAAAATGATTTTCCGCGGTTTAATTTTTTGGATTACCCGGTTTTTGAATTTGAAAAACCGGATACGAAAATTTTTCGTAATCTTGCACTCGCTTTTGAAGCGTTGGATGCCGGAGGAAATGCGCCGTGTGTGCTTAACGCCGCAAATGAAGTGGCAGTTCAGGCTTTTCTTGAAGAAAAAATCAGCTTTTTGCAAATGCCTGATATTGTTGGGGAGACGATGCAGAAAATCAGCTTCATTGAAAAACCGGACATTGACGCCATCATTCAAACCAATGAAGAAGCAAGAAAAGTTGCAGGTTTATTAACAAAGAAAAAGGAATTTTAATATATGGGAACAGTATTGATCAAAGCTGCACAGCTTATTTTAAGCCTTTCAATATTAGTGGTTTTGCACGAACTCGGGCATTTTATGTTTGCCCGTCTTTTTAAAACCCGGGTAGAAAAATTTTACCTGTTTTTCGATCCCTGGTTTTCGTTGTTCAAATTTAAGAAAGGCGAAACGGAATACGGCGTTGGCTGGCTGCCGTTAGGCGGCTATGTGAAGATTTCGGGAATGATCGACGAATCCATGGACAGAGAGGCAATGAGCCTGCCGCCCGAGCCGTGGGAATTTCGTTCCAAACCGGCCTGGCAGAGGCTGCTCATCATGTTGGGCGGAGTGATGATGAATTTTATTTTCGCCATGGTGATCTACATCGGCGTTCTTTATGCCTGGGGGGAATCCTACCTGCCGACTGAAAATGTAAAGTACGGAATTGAGGTCAATGAAGCCGGAAAGCAGATTGGCTTTCAGAATGGGGACAAAATTTTGAGTGTCGGCAATCGCTATATCGAAAATTTCATGAAAATTATTCCGGCGATCATTTTGGATGGCGAACGCACGGTTCAGGTGGAGCGGGAAGGCAAAACGATTGATATTGAAATCAGTGAATCGGATTTGGCATTGATGCTCAAAAGCAAGGAGTTGCTGAGCTGGCGAAAACCGTTTGACATTCATGTGGGTGATGTGGTGAAGGATTCTCCCGCTGAAAAAGCCGGACTGGAAAAGGGAGATATTTTCGTTCAGGTGGATGGCCGCCATTTTGAGTTTTACGACCAGTTTGCCGAGTATCTTGATGCCAAAAAAAGCAGCAACGTGGAGTTGCTTCTTTTGCGTAACGGAAGTGAAATCACTAAAAATGCGTCAGTTACGGACGATGGAAAACTTGGTTTTTATCCCGTGTTCAACAACCCGGATTTTTTTGAACTGGCTACCGTGAAATATGGACTTCTGGCTTCCATTCCTGCCGGAATTCAGCGAGGCGTGCAAATCACAAAAGATTACCTGAAACAGCTTAAGCTTCTTTTTAAAAGTGAAGCAAAAGCTTATGAATCACTCGGCGGATTTGCAACCATCGGCAGTATCTTTCCTGCAAAATGGAACTGGTTTTCCTTTTGGAATATGACAGCATTCATCTCCATTATTCTGGCCATAATGAACCTGTTGCCGATTCCTGCCCTTGATGGCGGGCATGTGCTGTTTCTGATTTATGAAATAATCAGCGGAAGGAAACCTGCCGAAAAATTTATGGAATATGCACAAGTTGCCGGAATGATTATTCTTTTGGCGTTGGTGCTCTATGCCAATGCGAACGATATAATAAAATTGATAAATGGAACTTTTTAACTAAAAAAGTTCTATTTTTGTGTCAAAACCATTTTAGTTATTTATTATGAATTTATTTGTAATTGCAGGATTTATCGGGCCGCAGGAGTTGATTATAATTCTCATAGTTGTTCTTTTACTTTTCGGTGGGCGTAAAATCCCCGAGCTGATGAAAGGCCTTGGAAAAGGGATGAAAGAATTCAAAAAGGCAACCAAGGAAGACGATGAGGGAGAAAGCGTTGAGCCCGGAAAAATAGAAAAATAACAAGTTCCTCAGGGACTGTTTGAAAATCCCATTGCTATTAGCAGGATGCGATGGGATTTTTATATAGTTGGAAATGAAAATTTTGTTTTTGACAAAAATGTCTTGTCAGGAACCTTTCAAAATAACGCAGTAACAATGATTCTTCATCGCATTCACTATTTCATTCTGCTTGTTTCCATTGCCTTCCTTTTTTCCTGCGGAAGCGGGCATGAATCGGGAATGGCTAAAAAAGTTACCGGCAGGGCGGGTGAGCTTGTCATTGTGGTCAGTGATGAAGCCTGGGACGGCTTGCCCGGGGATGTGATGCGGAAAACTTTGGCACAGGAGCATCCGGCGCTTCCGCAGGACGAGCCGCTGTTTGACCTTGTCAGAGTTCCCCATGAAGGGTTTAAGAGTATTTTTAAAACCACCCGCAATATTATTCAAACCCGCATTTCTGCCAATGTAAGCAGTGCCGGAATTACTTTTCAGGACAATGTCTGGGCTTTTCCACAGGCTACTGTTACCATTCAGGCGCGCAATGAAGAAGATTTTGAGAACCTGTTTGCCAAAAACAGCAGTCAGATTTTAAGCTATTTTCTGAAAGCTGAAAGAAACAGACTCTCTCTGAATTATGAAAAATTTTATGAGCGCGGAATTTTCAATGTCCTTGATAAGGATTTTGGAATTACAATGAAAGTACCTCCCGGTTTTCAGATTGCTCAGCAGAAAAAGGATTTCCTTTGGATGCGGTACGAAACCCCCGAAATTTCTCAGGGAATTGTTTTATATACTTTTCCTTATGTTTCCGACAGCGCTTTTACCGTAGATTATCAATTGAAAATCAGGGATAGTATTCTTCAGGCAAATGTTTCCGGCCCCACTCAGGGAAGCTACATGGCTACGGAAAGAAGGATTGACCAGCTTAACAATTTCCATGAGCACAACGGGAATTATGCCTCAGAAATGCGCGGGCTCTGGCGGCTGATAAATGATTATATGGGCGGCCCGTATGTTTCTCTGGCGGAGCTTGATGCTGCCGGACAGCGGGTAGTTGTCGCCTTCGGCTATGTTTATGCCCCAAGCAAAAATAAGCGGAATTTGCTGCGTCAGGTGGAGGCGATGGTCTATTCCCTGAAACTGAATAATCAGGCGGAAAATGATAAGCTGAAACGGCAGCAGATTGATATTGATGTCGTGCCAGAAACGCTGTAGTTAAAAGACCTCCCCAATAATTTTTTTCACATTGTCGGAAATTCCGTAGGTGTATATATGCAGAGACGGAACTTTGCTGGCAACCAGATCTTTCGATTGGTGAATCGCCCATTCGGTTCCGACCAGCGCCGCATCCTCATTGGTTTTGCATTTTGCAAGTTCATTGGTCAGCTCTTCCGGCAACCTGACATGAAATAGCCGGGGCAGCACCGTCAGCTGATTTTTCATGTGAATGGGTTTTATCCCCGGAATAATCGGAACATTTATACCGATTTCCCGGCATTTATCCACGAATTCATAATAGACCCTGTTGTCAAAAAACATTTGGGTGACGATGTAATCGGCGCCGGCGTCAACTTTCTGTTTCAGGTAGAGCAAATCTTCTCCGGGACTGGCCGCTTCAAAATGTTTTTCGGGATATCCCGCAACACCAATACAGAAATCGAGCGGAGCATTGTTTTTCAGGTCCTCTTCGAGATAGACTCCTTTTTTCAGATTAACAATCTGAGAAACAAGCTGATTGGCGTTTGAATGTCCGTTTTCTTCCGGTTGAAAAACTTGTTGCCCTTTGATTCCATCTCCCCGGAGGGCTAAAACGTTTTCAATTCCCAGAAAATTCAGGTCTATGAGTACGTGCTCCGTTTCACTTTTCGTAAACCCTCCGCAGAGGATATGCGGAACTACGGGAATGTTGTAGCGGTGCTGTATGGATGCTGCAATGGCCACTGTTCCCGGGCGCTTTCTGATCGTTCGCTGAACAATTGTTCCGTTGCTCAATTCTCTGAGTTCCGTTTCGTCGCGATGGGTTGTTATGTTGATATATTTAGGGTCAAACTCAAGCAGACTCTCTATGGTGTTGTATATCCGGACGGCATCACTTCCCTTCAGCGGTGGAAGCAACTCAAAGGAGAATACCGTTTTCTTTGCATTTTTAATTGTATCAATAACTTTCATTCCGAAGTGATTTTTTGGTTTTCCCAAAAATAACATTTTTGAAATGAAAATTTGTATCTGCAGGATGTAAATTTCATTTCCCGTTGGCTTTGAAAGCCAGCATGACTGTGTGTATCATTATTTTAAAATCAACATACAGGGAAATGTTTTTCAGATAAATCATGTCGTAGGGTAGTCGTTCCAGCATTTCTTCCACACTTGAGGCGTAACCGTATTTCACCTGTCCCCATGAGGTGATGCCGGGTCTGAGCTTATGCAGCAGCGTATAGTGCGGCGCATGTTGAACAATCTGATCAATATAATATTGTCTTTCCGGACGGGGTCCCACAATGGACATGTCACCCCTCAGCACATTGAAAAATTGCGGAATTTCATCTAAGTGGGTTTTGCGAAGAAATTTTCCGATTTTGGTGATTCGCTCGTCATCTTTTGAGGAAAGCTCCGGAGTTCCTTTTTCCGCATCCTGCACCATGCTCCGCAGTTTGTAAATGTGAAACGGTTTTCCGTATCGCCCGATTCGTTCCTGTTTATAAATGGCTGGCCCTTTCGATGAGTTTTTGATCAAAATGGCCAGAATGAAAAAAACTGGAAAAAAGAGGATTGAAGCAATTAAAGACAGCGAGACGTCAAGCAAACGCTTTGTATTTGCCTGCCAGACGGGCATCAGTCCGTTGGATATTTTAATGAGCGGGCTTCCGTAAATCGTATTGGTTCTGACGGTTCCTGAAAGGAAATCATACAATTCAGGAATTCCCCAGATGCTGATCTGAAGATTTTCGAGAACGGTTAAAATATTGTTCAGCCGATCGTGTTCACGGGTTTCAATCGCTATGATCACCTCCTCAATATTGTGTTTTTCAATGATTTGATTTAGTTCATTCAACTTCCCCAACTGCGGGATATATTGTCCCAATAATCTGTCGTCATTCTTATCAACGCCGACAAAGCCCACAAAAAGATTTCCTGCAGGACGCTTCTGGCTTGACATTTCTTCATAAATCTTCATGGCTTTTTTGTTACTGCCAATGAGCAATGTGTTAAATCCGATTTTCCGGTTATGAATCTTGTGAATTGTTTGTGTGGTCAGAATCAGCCGGAAGAGGTAGGTGAACCCGAATTGTAGAATGAGAAGGGTGAAAAAGAGGTGGTAATAATTCTTGTAGGTATGGATATAATCGTCAAGAATGAGCGTGAAGAAAATAATGATTACGCCCGTAATTGAAGTGAGAAAGGTTTGCCCGAGTTCAATCAATCGCGAACGGCGGTAAATATTATTATAAAAGCCTGTGATGAAGTAGAAAAGTATCCAGAATGAAGGAATAATTGCCAGTCCTAAAAAGTAACGGTACGAGAACTCAATGGGAACATTCATCCCAAAGACCTGTGGTTCAATCACAGCCTTCCGGTAAATGAAAAAGAGTGTCCAGCTTAGCGCTGCGGCTATAAAATCAAAAATTAAATACTTGGCAACCTGCCTTCTTTTGTTCATCATATCAGTTAAGTCTGGTCTGGCATATTGCACAATTGCGAATGCTTAAAATCTAACGACCGGATAAAAAAAATATTGCACAAAAATAGGCTTTTACACCAATATTAATGAGCATACTTGTCAAGCCGGGATGTGATTACATTAACTACCTGTTTTACAGCAGAATAGTCGTCAAGATTGGTGATATTGTTTTTTGAGCCGGCAACCGTGTCAAAAAAGACGGAAACTTCATTTTTGTCGGCTGAAGAATGAAGCTCAACCGCTGAGTTATTGCAGGTTCCGGAAGAGCGAATCAAGTCGAATGAAGTAAATTGATTGCGCGCAAAAGTACTGATTGTAAATTCGTCCTGATTTGCCGGATATTTAATATTCAGGTTAACAATTGAGCCATCGCTGTATTCAAGATTGATATTTCTGAATATTTCATTTTCCGCTTTGCGTTCAAAAAATATTGCATTGGTTTTTTTTGGTTTGCCGTCGGTCATCTCTTTCAGCATCAAAAGGAGCTGGAGCAATAAGTCGTCAAACTCTCCTTCTTCCTTTTTTGAAAATGAAATGTCAATATAAGTTGGCTTTTTCAGGTTTTGATTGAGCCACTGCACTGCCGGAAGGTAAAAGAACGGATTGACAACCTGGATTATCGTTTGTGCTTCCAGCGCCAGTTTATTGAGCTGACTGCATTCCTCAGGGCTTAATCCGGGATAAGATGCCACAAAAACAGATTTTGAATCCCGGATAATATCGCTGATGATTTGAAAAGACAGCAACGATAACCTGCTGACGAAAAGTGCATCTGCACGCTTGATAAGCTCAAGGTGACTAAATTCCGGAACGGGTAAACGGAAGTCTTCCGATGCCCGCTTTTTTCCGACAGGCGATATGCCGGATATATTAATTTCAGGCAATTCATAAGCCTTATTTATATAAGACTTCATCTGCTGAATATTTCCTATCAATCCAAGATTAAGCATATTGCAAATATAAAAATCGGAATCACCGGTTTGTACTCTTTTGGTATTTATTTATCAACTTTAAATGTTAATATTGTAAAAAGGAAATGATTATCCGCAAGGGCGGATTTACTTATTTTGTTGGTTTCTATTTGTTTTTAAAAATATGACTGAAAATGATAACCTTAGGCACCAGGGAATGCGCAAGAGGCTGGTGGATGGTTTGAAGATAAAGGGAATTCGTGATGAAAAAGTTCTGGAGGCAATAAATAAAGTGCCCCGCCATCTTTTTATGGAAAGCTCTTTTTTGAATTTTGCATACAAAGACCAGGCTTTTCCCATTGGCGCCGGACAGACAATTTCCCAGCCCTATACCGTAGCCTTTCAGACCCAGCTGCTCCAGGTGGAAAAAAATGATAAAGTGCTTGAGATCGGCACCGGCTCAGGTTATCAGGCTGCTGTGCTGCTCGAAATGGGCGCAAAGGTTTTTACGGTTGAACGCCAAAAGGAGCTCTTTCAGAAAACACAGAAATTCCTGCCCGAAATCGGTTATCACCCGGCTTGCTTTTTAGCTGACGGCAATGAGGGCTTGCCTGCTTTTGCCCCTTTTGACAAGATTCTTGTTACTGCCGGCGCCACATTTGTGCCTGAGTCCTTGAAAAGTCAGCTTAAGACCGGCGGGAGGCTCGTCATTCCGGTAGGCAGTGAAAAGCATCAGGAAATGTTGCTCATCACACGCATTTCGGAAGATGAATACAAAACTGAAAAACATGGCGGATTTATTTTTGTTCCTTTGCTGAAAGGAATAGTAAATTGAAAAATATGCTGAAAATAAAAAAGTTTGCAGTCAATCCACTGCAGGAAAATTCTTATGTGGTTTCGGATGAAAGCGGTTCATGTATTTTTATTGATCCCGGTTTCTATTTTGAGGAAGAACATGAAGCATTGAAACAATATGTTGCTGATAATCAACTGAAGCCTGTGATGATTGCCAATACCCACTGCCATTTTGACCATATCCTTGGCGTGGAATTTTTGCGTAGCGAATACAATATCCCCTTTTGGGCGCACAAGGAGGATGGGTTCTGGATTAAACAGGCCGTTGATCAGGGTAAAATGTTCGGATTCGATATAAATCCCGTGCAGGCGCCCGATTTCTTTTTCAATGAAGGAGAAACATTGAAATTCGGAAATTCCGGATTTGATATATATCATGTTCCCGGGCACTCCCCCGGGCATGTTGTTTTTTATTCGGAGCCTGATGAGATTCTGATTGCCGGAGATGTTCTGTTTCATGGCAGTATTGGCCGAACAGATTTGCCGGGCGGAAGCTTCAATTTGCTGATTTCGGGAATAAAAAACAAGTTGTTTGCTCTGCCCGACAACACAAAAGTATTTTGTGGCCATGGCCCGGAGACAACCCTTGGCGCTGAAAAAAGGAGCAATCCTTTTTTAAGTTAATGAACGCTTGTGAATTAGGTTTTAAACTAAAATATAAATAAGATATTATGTTACAGGATCAGTTTGTAAACCGCCACATTGGCCCCCGGACCGATGAAATGGATGAAATGCTTAAAGTTGCCGGTGTTTCTTCTTTGGATGCGTTGATCGACCAGACCGTTCCGTCTGATATTCGCCTCAAGGAACCTTTGAAGCTCAGTGAAGGACTTTCCGAGCATCTCTATTTCAAAAAGATTCTTGGCATAGCCCGGAAAAACAAAGTTTTCACTTCCTATATCGGCATGGGATATTATGGAACAATCACTCCCGCCGTGATTTTGCGCAATGTATTGGAAAATCCCGGTTGGTACACTTCATACACGCCCTATCAGGCTGAGATTTCGCAGGGCAGGCTTGAGGCGTTGCTGAATTTTCAGACCATGATTTGCGAACTGACGGCTATGGAACTTGCCAATGCCTCTTTGCTCGACGAAGCCACAGCCGCAGCAGAAGCGATGACCATGATGTATGGCCTGCGTCCGCGAAAAATGGCAAAATCCGGTGCAAATGTGCTGCTGGTTGATGAGAAAATATGGAGTCAGACGCTTGATGTGCTGGCAGCACGTGCAAATCCTCTGGGAATTGAACTGAAAATTCAATCCAAAGACGCTTTCGATTTTTCCGGTGATGTTTTCGGTATCATGCTGCAATACCCCAATTCCGACGGGAATATTGAGGATTACTCCCGGTTGGTTGAACAGGCGCACGAAAAAGAAATTAAAGTTGCTGTTGCCACCGACTTGCTTGCGCTCACTTTGCTGACGCCTCCGGGCGAGTGGGGCGCTGACATTGTTTTCGGAAACAGTCAGCGGTTTGGCGTGCCGATGGGTTACGGCGGGCCTCACGCTGCTTTTTTTGCAGCACGGGATGAATATAAACGGTATTTACCCGGGCGGATTATCGGCGTATCGAAAGATGTGCATGGCAACCGGGCGTTGCGGATGGCGCTTCAAACCCGCGAACAGCATATCAAGCGCGAAAAAGCCACTTCAAATATCTGTACCGCTCAGGCGCTTCTGGCTACAATGGCAGGTTTCTATGGTGTTTATCATGGCCCCGGAGGAGTTCAGAATATTGCGCAGCGCGTGCATAGTCTCGCTGTTTTGTTGGAAAAGGAAGCCGGAAAACTTGGTTTCAGGCAACTGAATGAAACCTTTTTTGATACCCTTCGCTTTGCTTTGCCAGAAAATGTAAAATATGAAGATGTCGAACGTCTTTCGCTGGAGAAAGAGCTGAACTTTCGTGTTCTGAACGGCAACGAAGTGGGAATCAGTATAGATGAGACAACAAATCCTGAGGATATTAACCGGATTCTGGAAGTGCTTGGCAAGGCAGCAGAAAAAAGCCACAGCCCTGTCGGGGAACTAACAGAAAGCTTCCGGATAGACCAAAGATTTGCCCGCAAATCTTCCTTTATGCAGCAGGAAGTTTTTAGCAAATACCGCTCGGAAACAGAAATGATGCGGTACATTAAAAGGTTGGAGCGTAAGGATATTTCACTGGCGGACTCCATGATTTCATTGGGTTCATGCACCATGAAACTGAATGCTGCCATGGAAATGCTGCCAATCAGCTGGGTAGAATTCAGCGGCATTCACCCTTTTGTTCCTGTAAATCAGGCTGAAGGATACCATGAAATGATGAAGGAACTCCGGGAAGACCTTGCTGAAATCACCGGCCTTGCCGATGTGAGCCTGATGCCGAACTCCGGCGCTGCCGGAGAATATGCCGGCCTGATGGTTATCCGGGAATATTTGAAAAGTATCGGGGAAACTCAGCGCGATGTGGTGTTGATCCCTTCGTCGGCGCATGGAACAAACCCCGCAAGCGCGGTGATGGCCGGCATGAAGGTGGTGATTGTGAAATGCGATGAACGCGGAAATATCGATTTGGACGATATTCGCGAAAAAGCGGTGAAATACTCCGAAACGCTTGCTGCAATTATGGTTACTTATCCATCTACCCATGGTGTTTTTGAGCCGGAAATCAAGGAAATCTGCACTGTAATTCATACGCATGGCGGTCAGGTTTATATGGATGGTGCAAACATGAATGCTCAGGTCGGGCTGACTTCCCCCGGAGTGATTGGTGCGGATGTTTGCCACCTGAACCTGCACAAAACGTTTGCAATTCCTCATGGCGGCGGCGGTCCCGGTGTCGGGCCGATTGCAGTGGCAAGCCATCTGGTGAAATTTTTACCCGCACATTCGGTTGTGGATAGCGGACATTCCGGAATAAAAGCGGTATCCGCCGCTCCGTGGGGGAGCGCTTCGGTTCTCCCGATTACTTATGGATACATTAAGATGATGGGCGCGGAAGGGTTGACCCGGGCAACCAAAATGGCCATCTTAAATGCCAATTACATCGCAAAATCTCTGGAAAACAATTATGGCGTCCTTTATACCGGAAAATCCGGCAGGGTTGGGCATGAGCTGATATTGGAGTGCAGGCATCTGAAAGCTTCATCGGGAATCACCGAAGAAGATATTGCCAAACGGCTCATGGATTTTGGTTTTCATGCCCCCACACTCTCTTTCCCTGTTCACGGCACATTGATGATTGAGCCAACAGAAAGCGAATCGAAGCAGGAAATTGATCGGTTTATTGAAGCATTGAATACCATTTTTGATGAAATCAAGGAAGTTGAAAAAGGTATCGCAGACAAAGATGACAATGTGCTGAAAAATGCACCACACACGGTGGAAGTGATTACCACCGATCATTGGGAGCACTCCTATTCCCGCGAAAAAGCCGCCTGGCCGCTTGACTGGGTGCGGGAGAGAAAATTCTGGGTTCCGGTCGGACGGGTAAACAACGCCTGGGGCGACAGAAACCTGATTTGCTCCTGCGGCTCCCCGCTTGAATATGAACTGTTTCAGGTTGAGGATAATTAAATAATGCACAGCTGATGATTGTATTTCCCAACGCTAAAATCAACATCGGGCTTCATGTCGTTTCGAAGCGTCCCGATGGATACCATAATCTGGAAACCATTTTCTATCCGGTTCCGTTTTTTGATATTCTTGAAATGGCTGAGTCGAAAAAGCCGGAAATTACTTTTTCCGGTCTTCCGCTGGACAGCACTCCGAACGAAAACCTGGTTATGAGCGCTTTCCGGATGTTGAGGGATGAATTTGGATTGCCTCCCGTCAAATTTCATCTGCACAAAGTTATTCCGCCCGGGGCGGGCTTAGGCGGCGGTTCATCCGATGCGGCATTTGCTTTAAAAATGCTGAACGACCATTTCAACCTTCAGCTCACCCCGATGCAGTTAGCATTTTATGCCGCACAGCTTGGCGCGGATTGTCCGTTTTTTATTGATAGCGAACCCGCTTTTGCCACGGGGATAGGCGATGAACTTTTTCCGGTTCAGCTGGATTTGTCAAAGTATCGTATCGTTTTGATAATGCCCGGAATTCCGGTGAATACCACACAGGCATACCAGGAGATAATTCCTTCAAAACCCGGTTTTGATCTGAAAAATATTTCCGCTCTGCCCGTTGAAGAGTGGAAAAATGTGGTAGTGAATGATTTTGAGAAAAGTATTTTTCTCAAATTTCCAGAAATCGAAAAATGGAAAAACACACTCTATGAACTTGGTGCGCTGTATGCATCCATGTCGGGCAGCGGTTCGGCCCTTTTTGGAATTTTCTGTGATTTACCGGCTGACCTAAATAGAAAAATACCTGAAAGTATTTTATTTGTTTGCTGAAATCCGTCATTTACCGAATATATTCCCGCATTTGTCAATTCCCTGTTTTTGTTCTGGAAACAGAGTGTAACCTTTGCGCCGTTGAAACAGTCTTATGATTGTTACAACAATGAAAACAAGGTTATTTAAAACAGAAAACAATGAAAACAAGAATTAATCGTATGGCATTGGCCATATTTTTTGCTGCATTTTTATTTGCAGCCAATGTAGAAGCAGAAGGAAAAGGATGGATTGCCTTTTCAGGTTTGGAAAAAGTTGCTGAGAACAAACTTCAGTTGGAAAACTGGATGATAAACGACGAATACTGGAATTTTTCGCACACCGCTTATATTTTGGAAACAGAAACTGACAATATTTTACGTGTGGAGAACTGGATGTTGAATGATAATATATGGAAGGCGCCGGTTCTCAGGTATTTAACTCAGGACAAAGATGAAAAGCTGTGTTTTGAAAATTGGATGTTCAGCGAAACATACTGGAATTAAGCATGAGTTAAAATAGCCCGGAAATATTTCCATCGGCATCAATATCAATATTTTCTGCTGCCGGGATTGCAGGCAATCCCGGCATTCGCATTATATTACCGGCAATCGGAATGATAAAACCCGCTCCGGTTGCCAGCTCAATTTCACGGATATGGAGCATCTTTGCTTCACCGGCTAATTCAAAATCTGCTTTCATGGCTATTTTGCTTTTTGTCAAAAAAATGTGCAAATTGAGCAATTGTTCAATGAACAAATATACAAAACCGGAAAGTTTTTTTACGAAGAATTTTCTGGAGAAGATGCGTAAATGAGTTACCGGAATATTAGTGGCTTTGCTATTGAAACGATTATTTTTGCAAAGAACTAATGCCAGAATATAAATTGAGCGGTGAAGTTTTTTCAGTACAAAAAGCAGGTTAATGGAAAAAAATATAGCTATTCAAAAGCAGGAGCAAAGAAAAAGAGTCATGGAGCTTAAAGCCCGGCTTTCTGCAGAGGAGAAACTGGAAAAATCGGTTCGGATTTTTGCTGAACTTGAAAAAAATCCGGTTTTCATTCAATCAGAAACGGTGATGTGCTATTGGTCAATGCCCGATGAAGTGCAGACTGCCGGTTTCATTTTGAAGCATATGAACCAAAAGAAGTTTGTTTTGCCGGTGGTCAAAGGCAGCGAACTGGAGTTACGGTTTTTTGAAGGGGTTGATTCCCTGAAACCGGGCAGGGCATTTGGTATTCTGGAACCGACCGGTGAAATACTGACCGATTATTCCAAATTGGATTTAATCATTGTTCCCGGAGTTGCATTTGACAAAAACATGAACCGTCTCGGGCACGGGAAAGCTTATTACGATAAGCTTCTGAGCAGCGTGAATGCCGTCAAAATCGGAGTTTGTTTTGATATCCAGCATTTTGAAACTATCCCCGTGGATGTGCACGATGTGCAAATGGATCAGGTGATTTTTGCCTGACAAAAATTTGAAAGAGAGCTTCAATAATCTAACAGCCTGTTCATTTCAGGGAAGTTGAATGGTTCCGATAATTTTAAAAAATGTTTTGGCTTCATCTTGCAGATTGGTTTTTTGTTGTTTTTCACACCGGACTGACGCTGTTCAATGTTTTCGGTTGGATGTGGAAAAAAACGCGGTTTGCAAATTTTATTACGTTGTCCATCACGGCAGCTTCCTGGTTTGGCCTGGGAATTTTCTGCGGTATCGGATTTTGCCCGCTCACGGAATGGCACTGGAATGTCTTAGAGAAACTGGGTGAAAGAAATCTGCCAGGTTCCTATATCAATTATCTGGTTCACAGAATTTCAGCAATCGCAATAGGCGAGAAAACGACTGATACAGTTACCGTATTGTTTTTTGCCTTTTCACTTATTTTGTCGGTTTATTTCAATTTTTTCAGAAAGAAAACCGGGAGAGGGCGTTGAAATGTTCAGCAGAAACAAAAGTACACCAACTACAATAAAAGTGCTGAAAACAAACATATTGAGGTTAAAAGCAGGGATTGCCCCCCAAAGAAAGTAAGTCATCACTCCCTGCACGAACAGCAGCATTTCACTGAATAAAAATCCTGCAATATAAAAACCGGTTCCTAAGTAGGTAATGATTTTTCGTTTATTGAAAAATCCTTCGTGGAATAAAAACATCAGCATCGCCCCGCTGATTATGCCAAGCATCAGCAGGTGAATAAATCCCACCACAAAATTTCTTGTTTGGATGGCGGCTTCAATGACTGCCGGAAAAATTGAAAAGGTTTGGAACAACACTTTTATAAGCAGAGACGCCAGAATGAAAACCACCATAATTTTTACCGGTAAGGCAGCTTTTGAATAAAATGCCCGGAGCGGCTTTTTCAAAGCTTTCATAAGATAATAAAAGCCAATCAGCTGAAGCAATACGCCGGCGCCGTTCAGGTAATGGAATGCGGTCAGTTTGATATACCAGCCGATGGGCATGAAAAGCGTGAGCATGACGGAAACAACCAGCCAGTTCAGCGCTTTTTTCAAATGCTGATGCTGCTGCTCCCGGTCTGGCCGGATATAGTGAATCCCCAGACCAATGGCTCCAAGCAGAAACCAGCCGTCGAACTGAAAGTGCAAAAAGACCTGAATGGCTGCATTATAAACGTCTGAATTTTTACCGAAAACCACAATGGATACCGGCATCATCCAGATGCCCAATGTGGAGACAACCATAAACCACAATGCCGCCCGGATAAACTTTTTGGACGATTCGCTGATTGGTTTCAGGTCTTTTAAAATGAGTTTTACAAAAAAATAGGAGGCAAAAATATGAACGGACGAAAAAATGATTGAAAAAGCGGCATAACCCTGAAAAGGAAAGCTGAACAGCATTCCCAGAATACTGATTTGTGTAATAAAAAATAAATGGCGATAAACTTTCCGGTTCTGCCGGGCAAAGTGGTGCACCAGAAAAGTATAAACCATGAGGTAGAGCCAGCCAAGCATGGCTACATGCGAATGAGCATGAGTAAGATAGCGGAAGTTGATTGCGATGTTTCCAAGAAACGAGAAACGCAGAATCAAACCCAGAACCGTTGCAATGAAAAAGTTAATCAGGCATGTAATAACCCACGATTTATTCATTTTGTGAATGTTTAATAACACATAACACTTTTCGAATGGTAAAGTTACTATTCTTTTCATAAGTGTTGCGGGAATTTTCTCAGCGGGCTTTCCAGGCCTGGCTTATGCTTTTTGTCCGTTGTTTCTGTTTTTGTTTGCCCACCAGTAGAGCGCAGGAATCAAAAATGGAGCAAAAATCAGCGTGGATGTGAGCCCACCGATAATTACGGTTGCCAGCGGACGTTGAACATCAGAGCCAATTCCGCTTGAAGTGGCTGCGGGAACAAGTCCGAAAATTGCCAGAATGAGTATGGAGAGAACCGCCCTGAGCTGTTCCTTTGATATTTTGCTCACCCGTTCCGGAGTCAGCGGCGCCTGATATGTTGACCGGTTGAGCGCTGAAACAATCAGTACGCCAGCCATGACCGAAATTCCAAAAATGGAGACAAAACCCACTCCGGCAGACACGTTGAAATAGAATCCACGCAGGAGCAGTGCAATCATTCCGCCGGCTAATGCAAACAATACGCAACTCGTTGTTATTAGTGTGTGATTGAAGTTTTTGAACAAAATGAAAAGGAAAACAATCACCAGAACCAAAGTGAGCGGAATGGTGAAAGCAAGCTGTTTCCCGGCGCGCTCAAGGTTTTCATACTGCCCGCCGTAAATCACTTCATAACCTTTGGGAATGGTGATATTTTCTTTAATCTCTTTCTCTAATTCACTGACAAAACCGCCCTGGTCCCGGTCTCTGATGTTTGTGCGCACGGTAACCATCCGTTTGTTACTGAAGCGGTAAATATTGGTTTGCCCTTCTTCAAAATTGATTTCTGCCAGCTGTTCCATGGGAATCAAAGAGCCGTTTGCCGATGGCACAAGCAGTTTTTTAATTTCGTCGATATTATTTCTGAACTGCGGCAGATAGCGCACAACAATATCATATCTTTTTACGCCGTCATACAACTCCGAAATATATTTTCCGCCGATTGCGGCTTCAATCATGTTCTGAATATCTGAAACATTTATACCGTAACGCGCCGCCTGCTGACGGTTTATTTTTACAGCCACTTGATCCTGTGCGCCTTCCTGTTCAATATCAACCCCTTCGCTTCCTGTCATGGATTTTACAATGGCTGCAATGCTGTCGGCTTTGTTTCTCATCATAGTCAAATCTTCGCCCACAATGGAAACGGCAAGGTCGGCGGCGCTCCCTGTAACAATCTCCATCACCTGGTCGATGATCGGTTGCCCGGTGGTGAAGCTCACCGCCGGGAACTCTCTTTCCAGAGCAGAACGGATCTGATTAACCAGCTCGATTTTTGAGATGGTGTCGCTCCACAAGTGGTACTCCTTGAGTCCGATTAAAATTTCATTGCGGTTGGCAGGAAACGGGTCGGTGCCGTCATCATTTCTCCCCGTTTGAGTGATTACAAAATCCACCTGCGGATATTGTGAAATGATTTTTCGGAATTTTGGAGCATACTTTGCGTTTTCCTGAATCGTTATTCCCGAAGGGAAGTTTGCCCGGAGAAAAATAGAGCCTTCATCCAACTCCGGTAAAAATTCTGTCCCTAACTTTCTTCCGAAAGAAATCAGCAGCAGTACAATTCCAAATCCGATCAGCACTGTTTTTTTATGATGCCTTACCAAAACATACAGTATCTTTTCATAGCCGTTCTCTACCCTTCCGAGCAACCTGTTTTTTCGCTCTTTAAAAGGTTTGTCCGTGTTTGTGATTGCTTTGTTGTAAACGAACGAAATGATGACGGGAATGAAAGTGAGCGCTCCGATCATTGAGCCAACCACTGCAAAAGCCAGCGTGAGTGCCATGGGTGAGAAAAGTTTGCCTTCCACCCTTGTCATCAGCAGAATAGGCATATATGCCAGAATGATTATGGTTACTGAAAAGAAAATTTCGCGCCCCACTTCCTGAGCCGATAGCAGGGTGATGTGGATGATTCCGTTTTCCTTCTCTTCCGGTGTTGCCGACCGGTATTTCCGGATCAGATGCTCAGCCATTATCACGGCGCCATCCACAATAATTCCGAAATCAATCGCCCCGAGCGAGAGCAGATTGGCGGGAATTCCCGTAAACCGCATGATGATAAAGGCAAACAGCAGGGAGAACGGAATGGTCAGCGCAACCACAAGCGAGCTTCTCAGGCTTCCCAAAAAAAGCACAAGAATGATCACCACAATGCTGACTCCCATAAACAGCGTCCGGCCAACGGTCTCAAGGGAGTGGTCAATCAGGAAGCTCCGGTCATAGAGTGGCCTGATTTTCACCCCTTCCGGTAGTTCGTGCTCCTGTAAATCCTGAATCCGCTGTTTTAAATCTACCAGAACTTCACTGGGGTTTTCATATTTTCTCAGCAGGATAATTCCCTCCACGCCGTTGTTGACATCAATATCCTGGTCAACAATAGTATAGCCCAAGACACCACTTGGTGGCGGAGGGGCAATTTCAACGCTTGCCACATCGCTTAAAAAAACCGGAACTCCGTTTACCGATTTCAATACAATATTCTCAATATCATTTTCGTCTTTGATGGCGCCCAATCCGCGAACTGCAAACCCCTGGCCGCCACGTTCAATCAGGTTTCCTCCGGTGTTTTGGTTGTTTGCTTTTACCGCCTCTTCCACATCAGAAATCAAAAGGTTGTATTTCCTGAGTTTATCGGGGTCGGTGAGAATATGGTATTGCTTCATCGGGCCGCCGAAAGTTGCAATATCTGCAATCCCTTGTGTTTGCAGCAGATACGGAATAATAACCCAATCCTGCAGGTCTCTGAGCTCGGTGGGTGAAAAACCCGGCGGCGCTTCCACCACATAGCGGAATATTTCGCCCACTGCCGTTGAAAGAGGAGCCAGCTCCAAAACTACTTCGTCGGGCAATTCGGCAGTTGTCAGTCGCTCCAGCACCTGCTGCCTGGCAAAATAGTCGTCTGTGCCGTCTTCAAAGGAGAGCTGCACAACCGACAAACCAAATATGGTGCGGCTGCGGCTGTCCAAAACATTCGGCGTGTTTTGCAATGCACGTTCAATCGGAACGGTTACCTGCTGCTCCACCTCTTCAGCTGCTCTTCCTGCATATTGCGCCACAACCACCACATTCGTGTCGGCTATGTCAGGATACGCCTCAATTTTCAGTTTTGTGAAACTATAGTATCCGGCAGCCATTAAAATCAGGCTGATACTTATTACAAGCCAGCGGTTCCTTAACGAAAATATCAACAAATTTTTAATCATGGACTACCATTTTTCTACGGGATGGGTTACAATGAAACCGCCTTTGTAGTGTTTCCTAATTTCAGTCAGCGCCTCTTTCACTTTCTCTTCTTCATCAATGAATGTGATGACCAGAGGCGGCTCGTCAAATGAAAATTGCTGTTTGGGTTGCTTCAGCCGGTGCTGCTTCCCAAAGCCCGAATGCCCGACAAAACATGTGGCGCCGGCAATTCCGCGGGTTAACAACAGTTTCATAATGAACTGATATAAAGGCTTCGTGCCTTTTATTTTGTCTTTGTCGATAAATATCTGTGCCTGTATCATTGTAATTTGTTTTACATGTTTTCCTGTCGGTTTCAGGTATTTTAATAACCGAACGATAATCCTTTCAGTTGCATGACGCCCTGATTTGCAATTTCATCTCCGTCGTTCAAGCCACTAAAAACGATAATCCGGTCGCCGATTTGCTGTCCTGCATCTATTTCTGTCCGTTCAAACCCGGACGAACCTTTTTTCAGAAACACATAATGTTTCCCCTGAACCGTAATCATTGATGATTTATCAATGGAAATGAAATTCCCCTCATTGATTTTGAACATGACATTTGCAAACATTCCTGCCTTCAGCTTGCTTGTTGCATTTTTCACTAAAATTCTTACTTTGACCATGCGTGTTTCATTGTCAACCAGATCGGCTACGGCATCAATTTTCCCGGTGAAAATTTCATTCGGGAATGATGTGAAAATGATTTTACACTCCTGGTTTTCTTTTATTCTGGAAATGTGATTCTCAGGTATTCCACAGATGACATATGCTGCACCGGCTTTTGCCCTTTGCAGGATTTCTGGATTGAAACCCTCTGATTTTAGTTTGACTTCATGCTCAATCAGCGCTGCTTTTTCGTTTTCCAGACTGGTTTGCTCCATCGCCAGCTCGGTCTGAACGTTCAGCAATTCCTGCCCGGTGGCGGTTCCGTGTTGGATCAGGTCCTGAATGCGCTCCAGCTCCAGTTGCTTTTGCCGGATGTTGATGTTTTTTATTTGATTGATATTTATCTGGTGCTGAATCAGCTCTGTGTAATTTCCTGCCAATTCCGGATTGTCGAACAATACGACGTTCTGTGAAGCTCCCTGGCTGGAAGACAGTACCGTTGCGGCAATTTTTCCGGGCGCGGTGAGTTCTGCCTCAATATCGGAAACACTCAGTTTCTCGGTGGTGAAAAATGCAGCATTTTTCGCATCCGTGAAGGAAATTGTGATGCCATCCTCGCTGACAACGGGCGGAGATTGTTTTTCAACGGTTTCTTTGTTCTGTTTTTCCCTGCAGGAAAATACAAGGATAAAAAGCAAGAAAAATGGGTAAATTATTTTTTTCATTATTGAGCCAATTGATTGATTAAACCTGTTGCATAAAGCAATTGAATGTAACTTTTTCTGTATTCCTGCATCGTTTCATAATATTGCTGCCGGGTTTCCAGCCAGCTTCGCTGGGCTTCCAGAAAGTCGATGATTGTTGTGCCGCCTCGGATGTACGTATATTTTACATTTTCAAGAATTTCATTGGACTGGTTTAGAAGTTCCCTGGAGTTTTCAATGTTTTGTTGTTGAAGTTTGTAATTGTCAAAAGCCACGGTAATCTCTGTAATCACCCGGTTCTGAACCGAAAAAAGCTGGCTCTCCGCCTGCTCTTTCAGCAGTTGCGATTTCTGAATCTCTCCCTGATTCCGGTTGAAAAGCGGCAGGTCAATGGCTGCGGATATTCCAAAAAAAGTCTCTGCCTGTTCGCCTTCATAGGCCAATCCGATTTCGGGTTGCGGATAGGCAAGCGATTTCTGAAGTTTAATATTGCTCCCTGAAACCTCTTTCAATGCCTGTGCAATCTGTATGTCACTCCGGTTTTCCAGCGCTTCTTCCAAAAGATCATCCATGTTTTGCGGGATTACAAACAACATATTGTCGGCGGTGTCCACCTCCATGTTTTCCTGAATTCCTGTCAATAATTTCAGCTCATTCCGGCTGTTGGAAATCTCCTGCAAAACAGTTTTGTACTGAATTTCATATTGCCTGGCAAGCAGTTCGGTACGGTGTAAATCGGTTTTTGTTATCACCTGGTTTTTGTAGCGGATCTGATTCGCAAGCATCAGACTGTCGATATTTTCTTTTGCGATTCGTATGATTTCTGCCTGTTTCTGTGCTGCCCACACATCAAGCCATTTCTCAGCAACTTCCGCAAACAGCATCCGTTCCGTATCAAAATAATCTTTCTCAGCCAGGATCACATTTTTGTTTGCCATTTCGATTCTGTGCCTGCGCTGTCCGGCAATCTGCAAAGGTTTGGTGAGTTGCCAGTTTTCCTTGCGGTTTGCCCTGTTGTGCCATTTTGTTCCCGGTAAAAAATGCCTGTGTTTTGACATCTGGGTGGTTTCTGTTTCTATGGTCGGATTTGGTCGTATTTGTGCAGTTTTCACCTCAGTTTCAGCAATTTTGATGTTCAGGGATTCTGCTTTCAAAACCGGATTATTCTCTTTGGCTGCCTGGAGGGCTTCCTGTAGTGTGAGCGTGTTTTGTGCATTTGCCTGTGCACAAAACAGAATCAAAAAAAGAATAATTATACTTTTTATGTGATGATGGAGCATATTTGTGCCGTTAAAATTAAAAAGAGCACAAAACTCGGCTATTGATTCAGGATATTGAATTAGAGAATAGCTATAAAATTATTAGAATTTTATTAGAAATGCTCAAATGTTTTGAAGCACAACGGTGAAAGTGGATCCGGCTCCACCGGCGGATGTTACGTCAATGTGTCCTTTGTGCAAAGTGATTATTTTTTTTGTGAGTGAGAGCCCGATTCCGTTGCCGCCTGCAGATTTCTCATTCCTACCACGAAAAAACGGCATGAAAATATGATCCAGATCCTCTTTGGGAATCCCGATTCCCTGGTCAATAAATTTCAGAACAATGTATGACGAAGCATTTTTGTCAAGCTGAATATCCTGCCCGGATGAATTGAAATGTGGAGAATCCGGGGAATGCCGGACAAAGACAGAAACCAGACAGCTTTTGTCTTCAGAGAACTTGCAGCCGTTATCAAAAAGGTTTGCAAAGCCGACCTTCAAAAGGTATTCATTTCCATGAACTGATATTTCGTGTTCATTTTCAATATCGTTTTCAAAACGAATGTCAATCTTGTATCCGGGATTTGCATATTGCACCTGTTGCCTTGCATCAAGCAGCGCTTCATCTACTCTCAGCGGTTTAAATGAAATTTCAGACGGATCGTAGCTTGCTTTTGCCAGATCCAGCAGGCTGTTTGTCAACCGCACCAGTTTTTGGGCGTCGTTCAGGGAATTTTCAATAGCCATATTGTACTCCGCAACATCGCGCTTTTTGCTGAGCGACCACTCCAGCTCAGTAATCATCGAAGCCAGTGGAGTTCTCAATTCATGAGATATGTTGGATACAAACTCCTTTTGAGCGTCGAACGAGTTTTCCAGCCGGTTCAGCATTTCGTTGAAAGTTTCTGCCAGCTCGGAAAGTTCATCTTTGTTTCCGTTTGCCGGAAGGCGCAGGTCGAGATGGGTGGCTGTTATGCGTTTTGCTTTTTCAACCATGTTTCTGACAGGCTGAAACGCTTTTTTTGAAAAAAATCTGCCGGCGACAAAAATAAACAGGATGGAGATGATGAAAAGAAGGATAAGCGTCCGGAGCAGTGCACTTAGCTTGCTGTAGCCATAATTGTCTTTGGAAGTGGCTGTTAGTGCATAACTGTTTTGCTCATACTCATAAAGCAATCCAATCACCTGCCAGTCGTTCTGATAAAACTGTATCGCTCCATTTTGATATATTCTGTCAATCATCTCCGGAGTTTCCTTCACGTAATCAATCTCGATGGCATCGTGGTAAAGCAGGTTGAAGTCTCTGTCGTGTATGGCAACTTCCACTTCATCAAGGGTTTGCCGGCTACTTTTGTAAATATCCTGTAAGGTTTTGGCATCTACTTTTGCATTGAAAAACAGGTTTGCCTTTGTAATGGCTTCTTGTTTCAGAAGCGCATAAAATTCACGCTCCCTGCTTTCCATTGCCGAATAATAGGTGATTGACGCAAAAATCAACAATATGGTTCCGGTAACAAGGGAAAACAAAAAAGTTATCCGTGTTCTGACTTTCATTTGATTGAAATTGGTCATTGTCATTTCTCCATATTATCAAATAATGATTTCGTCACTCAGCTTTCAGGATAAATCCCATTCCGGATTTGGTATGAATAAGTCTGGAGCCAAACTGTTTGTCAATTTTTTTCCTCAGGTAGTTGATGTAAACGTCAATGAAATTTGTTCCGGTATCAAAATGGGTGTCCCAGACTTTTTCGGCAATCTCCGTTCGGGATAAAACCCGTTCCGGATTTTGAAGCATGAATACCAAAAGATTGAATTCTTTGGGTGTAAGGTCAATTTCCACACCGTTGCGTTTCACAATTTTAGTGTGTAAATTCATTTCCAGATCAGCATATTTCAGAAGATTCCCCGTGTTTTTGGCAGCTTTGCTGTACCTGTTGAGCAGCGCCCGGATTCTTGCCACCAGTTCTCTCATCTCAAAGGGTTTCACCAGATAATCGTCGGCGCCCGCATCAAACCCCTCCACCTTGTCATCGGTTGTTCCCAAAGCAGTCAGCATAATGATGGGAGTGTCGGGCTTTGTTTCCCGGATTTCCTTGCATAGATCGAGTCCGTCGATTTTTGGCAGGATAATATCAGTAATGATCAGGTCATAATTTTTTTGCAGCGCCAGTTTTTTTCCGGAAAGTCCGTCATAAGCCCTGTCCGTTTTGAAACCCTGCTCTTCAAGCCCCCGTTGAATCAGTTCCGAAACCCTTAAATTATCTTCTATAATCAGAATTTTCATTTTCACAAAGTTATCATTTCCGTTTGTGAAAATGCAATCCGGCCGGTAAAAGTTCCTTTATCAGGATTAGTCCGGGATTGATTTCAGGGAGCCGGGCTTGAAAATATAACCGGTTGCAGATTGATTCGTGGGGTACCTCTGATTCACGGGGTGACTCAGAGTCACCCCGTGAATAGGGTAAACAGGCTGTGCATCGGAGTTCGTCTTCCCAAAGGCTTTCGGAGAAAAAGGGGTCAGGAGAATTGGGAGCAGTATTCCTGTTACAGAAAATCAGCTGATAATCGGAAA
>CAZVAD010000012.1:0-32979 GCA_964624645.1 uncultured Mariniphaga sp. | reverse complement strand
CCCCTCTTTGTTCCGCTAACTATCAGAAAGTTGAAAAGGCTATTGAAATGCCTAAAATACTGAATCTTTTCTTTTGGGTACTACTAAAAAAGTCAGTTTTTTGGATTTTCCTTTGCAGATTCATTTTAAATAGCAAAGATTACCGGATTACCGATAGAAAACAGCCAAAATTAATCCTGAAAGTCAGCGCTACATGCAGGTTCTACACGACACACCAGAAAATTTTCAATTTTTCAAAGGTTCTTTGAATTTAAGGCTCAGCGAAACTCCTGCCTTGATCCATCGCCCGGGCTGTGCAACATTTCCCAAATCAAAATAATGCACATCAAACAGATTATTTGCCGAAACATAGAACTGTACCTTATCCCATTGGTACTGTATTTTCACATGCGTCAGCCAGAAAGACGGATAGGGTGTCTCCACAGAAACGCCGTTGGGCATGAATAAACCATAAGTTCCGTTCCGTTGCTGATAAATAAGCGAAATTTCAGAAGATAAACGCCCGGTGAAAGATTGGTTGATGCCGGCAACAAATTTATGACGCAGGTTATCCAGCACGTAATAGGAAATCAGCTCCCCTTTCTGCTTTTGCTGATTATTAAACAAATAGCTGATTTTTACAGTGTTTGGGAAAAATCCTTTCAAATGCGCCTTGGGCAGGTATTGTACCTGAACTTCTGTTCCATTACTAATTATCCGGGTATGATTCATCGCCTGCCACATTTCGTCATTTTCCGATTCCTTTACCCAATCAATCA
Organism: uncultured Mariniphaga sp.; assembly: GCA_964624645.1. Taxonomy (GTDB): domain Bacteria; phylum Bacteroidota; class Bacteroidia; order Bacteroidales; family Prolixibacteraceae; genus Mariniphaga. Next base: position 32,221 of record CAZVAD010000012.1, on the reverse strand, counting down.
GATTTTTACCGGTTCTGTGAAAAATCACGGCATGCCCCTCTAAAAATGATGTGCTGTATTTGACTCCGAGTTCTGCTGCCGAAGTTTCCTCCGGCTTCAATTTCGTATTGCCGGTATTGACCGGGCCGGAATAGTATAGATCCGTGAAAGTAGGCATTCTCATGGATGTATTCCAGGAAGCAATCATTTTCAGCCGGGTAGAGATTCCGTAATTAAAATCAATTCCGGGGAAAAAATTTACCTCGGGCCGGTTGTCGGAAATGGAGTTGGCCATAATTCCCGCCGAGAGACTCCAGTTGTTGCCAAAAAAAGTATGTTCCAAAAAGAGCGAAGCTATGGAACGTGTTTTCGACTTTGTGTAAAATGCATCTTCATTCCGCACTTTTATAAAGCTTTCCATATTTTCTCCCAAAACATTGCTCGCAATTTTTTCCGTTCTGAACTCAGCGCCAAATGCGGATTTTCCACCTTTCCAAATAAACCACGAATTCAGGTTTATTCCCCCGACATCTGTCCGGTGGTAGTTGTGATTGAGATACCATTCCGGGGATTCATTCCGGAAAAGCATAAATTTATCTAAGTGCCGGCGCCAGTAAATTGCCGGAGTAAAGTGCATTTTCCGTTCTGAATTCCATTTCAGTGAAGTAAAACAAGTTTCGGTTTTTTCATATTGTTCCGGGTATAAGGGAGAATAAAAACTGTTGGCTCCAAAGCCCTTACCGCTGATTCCGGCCTGGGCTGACAATTTTCCTGCAGCGCTGTTTCTTTCTGCCGAATAAAAAAAGTTCGTACTCTCAAAATCGGTATTTTCAATATATCCTTTGGAATTGCTCCGATGGATTGCAAGCGAATGACCCGTTGCGCCCGTTTGGAAACTTCCGGATAAATTCCCATTCAAATAACCATAATTTCCTGTTGTGGCTGACGCCTGAGCCGAGAAACCGGCAGGCTTTTTCGTTACGATGTTGATGGCTCCGGAAAAAGCATTTGGCCCGTAAACCCTTGCAGCGGGGCCTTCCAGAATCTCTATGCGTTCAACCTGCGAAAGACTTACCGGAATGTTTAAATTGTGGTGGCCGCTCTGAGGGTCTGTGATATTGATTCCGTTCAGCAGGATTAACACCTGATCGAAAGAGCCCCCACGGACGCTGATATCTGCCTGAACGCCTTCTGCGCCGCGCTGTCTGATGTCAACCCCTGCAATGTGCTCAAGCAAATCCTGAATACTTTCGGCAGGCGATTCCTGAATCTCGGTACTTTCAATTACAGAGAGAATCCGCGCAATCTGTGAATAGATCAAAGGTGAACGCGAAGCTGAAACTTCAACTTCTTCGATATCGTGCGTGATCCTGACTATGGAAGTGTCCTGTTCAGCCCCTATCGAAACGGAAGGAACAGAAACGAAATAAGCTACCGGCAAAACAGAGACTTTCACCACTTTTCTCAATATGCTGAACAGGGAAAAACCTTTTCTCCCCCACTTCTTGAAAACAAAAAAATCTTTGTTCCGAAATTTGCTTATTTTCATTTTCTCTATCCTTTAACAAGTAAGCGGCAAAAGTAAAAATATTTAGTTTTACTCTCCGGCTGCAATAATCCAGAGTTTATTTAAATTTAAGATTGCCATGGGTAAATAATAAAATGCCGGGCTATAATGTTCAAAGCAAACTCTATATTATTTCTTATCAGCTGATTATGAGTTATTTAATTTTTGCAATCTCTTGGTTTTTATGTTTTTATAGCTATCCTGAGCTTCTTCAATAGTTAAATCTTATCACTAATAAATTAAATCAAACAGAAAAAGAGCTTAAAGTCTTTTATATGTCGTCTTCCTAAATTATATTTGTCCTGACAAATTGAAAAAGAATTTAAATTTTAAAATCAAAAGCCATGACTCAAGTTCAATTTAACGATGCACTTCTCGGTTTAAGAAACCAACTTCATTACTATGCACTCAGCTTAACATCAGATCCTGAACGGGCTGACGACTTACTTCAGGAAACCATGCTCAAGGCGCTTACGTATCGTGATAAATTCACAGAGAATACAAACTTCAAGGCTTGGTTATATACGATTATGAAAAACACATTCATTAACGATTATCGTAGAAATGTGAAAACGCGGAATACTTTTGATAACTCAAACAACGATTTTCATCTTCTGTTTTCCAAAGATAGGGTTTTTCCGGCTCCGGATTCTTTTTACAGCACAAAGGAAATTCATAAAACCATTGATGCGCTGGAAGATGAATACCGCATTCCGTTCACTATGTTTCTGGATGGTTACAAATATAAAGAAATAGCCGAAGAGCTTGATATTCCGCTTGGTACCGTGAAAAGTCGTATTTTCTTTACACGCAAGAAACTGGAAAAATCATTAAGCGAATACTCGAATAATTAGGATACCAAAAAAATCCATTTTAAAGAAATCCTCGTTTTACGGGGATTTTTTTTATCTTTATGCAAAACAGAGTCCCATGGAAAAGAAAATTATAGTGCCTCTCGCCGAGGGGTTTGAAGAGATTGAAGCGGTCAGTATCATAGATGTTTTGCGCCGCGCACAAATAGAAACGACTACAGTATCTGTGTCAAAACAAAAAGAGGTTACAGGCGCTCACGGCATTCAAATGCTCGCCGATAAACTATTTGATGAGATTGATTTTGATGCTTTTGACATGATTGTTCTTCCCGGCGGAATGCCCGGCACGAATAATCTGAAAAATCATGCAGGCCTTACAGCTCAAATCGAAAAATTTTACCAGAATGAAAAGCTCTTAGGTGCAATTTGTGCTGCCCCGCTGGTTTTTGGAAACTTAGGTATTCTGAAAGACCGGAAGGCCACCTCCTACCCCGGTTTTGAAGACCAGTTGAAAGGCGCTCAGGTTACCGGAGAATATGTGGAGGTTTCCGGGAAAGTTATCACAGGAAAAGGCGCCGGGGTTGCCATCAGATTTGCTTTGAAAATTGTGGAAATGCTCAAAGGAGAAGCTTTTGCTGCCGAACTTGCAGAAAAAATGATTGTTCCTTCGGAATGATTTATCATTCCTGAAATCTCAAAACCAGTTTAATAAACTTCCTACATCAGCCCTTTCAGCATCCCGTGATAATACATGGGTTTCAGGCCGTGTGCTTTCAGTATCCACCACATGCCACGTTCAACTCCGGGGTCGATGAAAGGAATAATCGGCATGAGTTCATCTTCATATCCAAACTCACACATGAGCACTTTGCCATATTCAGTTACAATCGGACAAGCCGAATAGCCATTGTATTTCTTTTCAGGCTCCTTCCCTTCCATCACGGAAATCAGATTTGCAGCAGCAACAGGCGCCTGCATACGGATAGCCGCTCCGGTTTTGCTTGTATTCAATCCGGCCACATCACCCAATACAAAAATATTTTTGTATTTCGATTGAATCAGCGTTTCGTTGTCCACTTCAACCCATCCTCCGTGCCGGTATTTCCCTTCGGTGGCAGCCAGCGGCGAATTCCGGACAAAACCGGGAACACCCATAGGAGGCACAAAATGCAGAAAGTCAAAGTCAACGGTAACCAATTCTGAGTCCTCATTCACCGGCAGGCGGGCTTCAGTGGTTTCTTCAAGAACCTGAAAAACAGCTTTTTTTGCAGACGGATCCACAGAAACCAACCGGTGTTTGAAAACAGTTTTGACATCACGCTCATCAAAAAGTTTTTGCAAGCGGTCGCCAAAAATCTTTGGAGTCATCAGATTGGTTGAATTGCAATAGTATTCAATTTCAAAATTGTCTCTGCTGTTGTGCTTTTTCAGATAGTCTTCCGTGATATAGCAAATTTTCTTAGGCGCGCCGCCACATTTCAGCTTTGTATAAGTGTCGGTAAAAATCAGTCGCCCCCGTTTCTTTTCCGGTAATTTCTGAAGCGCTTCAAAACACTTTATTGAGCCATCGTAATCGTAAATCGTATGAATACCATTTTTCCCGATGGTCTCTTTTGAAACTCCTTCAACCTGATTGAAATCCATTTCGCAACCGGGAGTCAACACCAAAAAATCGTACCGTATTTTTCCGTTTTCCCTTGTTACAACATGGTTTGTTTCAGGCTCCAGCTCCAGAACCACATCCTTTAGCCACTTCACATCTTTCGGAATCAGCTTTTGTGTAGGTTTCAGCAGCTCTCCGGGTTTAAAGGTACCTGCTGCAACCATGGTATAACCCGGCTGATAGTGGTGAATTTCATTGGGCTCAATAATGGTTATGTCATCATATCGCAATTTGGCGGAAAGATAAGCTGACATGGTGATACCTGCCGCCCCACCCCCGACAATCACAATTTTTGCTTTTGCTTTGCTTTCGGAAAAGTAGCTGTAAGTTTTTCCAGTTACAATCAGACCGCCAAGACCAATAGTTCCTGCGGTAATAAATTTTCTTCTACTGATACCCATCTTCTCTTATTTTATGAATAACCTGTCAGGGACTGATTAATTTTGAGGCAATTGCAAGAATATACTTTTTCCCAAAATTTACTCACAGAATTATAAGCTTCTGTCGGAATTTTCATATAAATTTAAATGAATAAAGAAATGAATTAGAAAATTTGAACAAGTCTTTGAAGAGTTGTATTCCGGTACATTTAAATCTCTTCTTCAAAAATACCCGGCATAGCGTAAAAAAAAACGCCATGCCGGATATAAAAGAGATAAAGAACATGATTTTTGAAGAATCACTTTTTGAGCGATTTTTACATTATGTAATCAATCCCTGTATTTACAGCAACCATGCAGGGATTCATAGACGTCATCATCAGCCTTGTGCAGCTCCGTGTCATGACCAACGGCAGCAACGGCCATACTTATTTTTTCCAATGATGTCTGTTTTTCATCAAAATCAAGATGCAGCTCTTTAGCGCTCTTGTCCCAATGGGCTGAAAAGACGCCTTTCACTGTTTTTGCCGCATCTTCAATCCTTTCCTTGCACATATCGCACAATCCGCCCACCTGCAAGTGCGCATGTGTACCCTCTGCCTGCATGTGGCTATGGTCGTGATTGTGATGCCCGTGGTGGTCATGCCCTGATTCCGGATTCATCATACTGCGCTTCCCCTCCAGTTGTGCTGTGGCATCAATGGTGAAAGCGCCGTTGGTAACAATTTCTTCCCCTTCTTCAAGTCCTTCGTTCACCACATAATTCCCGCCCAACGACGGGCCAAGCTCAATTTCGCGAAGCAGATAAGCGGGCGATTCCGCACCGGACTGTTTGACATAAACGATGGAGCGTTTCCCTGTCCACAAAACAGCAGATTTTGGAATAACAATCTCCTCGCTTTGCTGCTTCAGCGAAGCCGATACATTCGCCGAAGCATACATGCCGGGTTTGAGCTGCAATCCGGGATTGGCAGCCGTTACGCGCACTTTGACCGTACGGGTATTTTCATTCAGAACCGGTTCAATAAATGAGATTTGTCCTGAAAATGTTTTCCCGGGAATCGCCTGCAACGTAAACTCCAGCTTACTGCCCACTTTCAGAAAGGGCAGGTCCGTTTCGTAGGCGTCAAACATAGCCCAGACTTCCGACATTCCGGCAACATCCAGCAACACGCTTCCGCGGCTGATATAGTCGCCCTGGCTGACATTCTTCCCCACTACCACTCCGCCGGTGTTGGCTTTTATTTCAACTAATGGATTTGCTTTTCCCGATTTTTCAATTTCTTCAATCTGCTCGCCGGTCAGTTTCCAGAAGCGCAGCTTCTCCCTTGCCGCTTCTGCAAGCGCCGGCTGAACAGACTGCATCTTTAATGCTTCAACCAGTTCTTGCTGGGCATTCATTAAATCGGGCGAATAGATTACCGCAAGGGTTTGTCCCTGTTTTACACTTTCTCCGGTGAAGTTCACCAGCAGTTTTTCAATACGCCCGTCCACATGCGAAGTTTGTGATTGCAGCAAGCGTTCATCCAACCGGATGGTTCCGTAGAGGCGGATATCCTTCACCGGATTTTGCCGGCTCACAACGGTAGTCTGCACATTGGCCAGCGCCACTGCCTCTTTTGACATCTGAATGGCATCCGGATGAACAGCATCCCCACCGCCTGAAGTTGTGAGCGGAATCAGATCCATGGCACACAGCGGACATTTGCCCGGTTTATCCATTCGGATTTGCGGATGCATGGAACAAGTCCATATCTGCTCCTCTGCTTCATGGGCATGCGCGTGTTCATGCTCATGCGAAGCGCTTCCCCCAGACGAATTGCCAAAAAAGAGCCAGCCGAAGAAAATACCTGCCAGCAGAATCAGTCCGTAATTAAAATACCTGTTTTTCAGAAACTTATTCTTTCGTGTTTCTATTACTTTATTGCTCATCTCGTTATTTTTATTATTTGTTTTCATTGAAAGATAAAATACGCTGTGCCGATGCTGCCAGCATATTGTAACCGGCAATTGCATCAGATTTGTTCAATTGATAATCAAGCAACTGCCTCTGAACCTGAATCACATTGGTCAAATCGCTTTTTCCGGTGGAAAATTCCTGTACAAGCAGATTGTATGTTGTCTTTGCAAGTTCAGTCTGCTTTTCTGCCAGATCGATTTTCCGCAGGGCATTTTCCAGTCCCTGACTGATTTCAGTCAGTTCAGCCTGCAAAACATTGTAGGTCTCAGTGTATTTTTCCTCGCTTGCCTGCTGCAAAATTTCGCTCTCTTTCTGCTGTGCCTTATACTTGTTTCTGTAAACGGGAATACTCACCGAAACCATCGGCATCAGCATATCCATGCCATTCATTGATGTTACGGGAATTACACCGCCGGCACGTTTTTTAATGAGCGAATACTGCAACCCGACACCCATCACAGGCATACTCATTTTTTTATCTGTTTCTGCCTTTGCTTTATAGGAAAGAGCCTCTTCGCTGATCATACCAAGTTTTGGGTTTTCCTGAAGGCTTTTTTCCGATACCGCCGAAATATTCAACGAAAAAGGGACTTTCCCGAACAATCCGGGAACGGAAACGGCGCTTGCAGCCGGGCGGTTCAGCAAAGCATTAAACTTTGCTTTCTCCGCTTTCATTTCCGACTGCACGGTTTCAAAACTGTTTTCCAGCTCCGTTGTTTCCAGGCGAATGCGCAGGGTTTCCGACATTTGCCCTGACGAACCGGCGGATGCGTACTTTTGCAATGCCAGTGCTTCCAGTTGCTTCAAATATTCCATGTGTTGCCGGATATTTTCCTGTTTTTGCTGCAAATTGCACAGCGCAAACCACTGCACAGAGACATTCAGCAAAAGATTATCGCGCGAATCCCTGTATTTTTCGTAAGCGATGTTTGCCGCGTGTCCGGCTTCCATTTGAGCCGCTTTTCGCGTTTCAAACCACGGGAACATCTGCATCAGTGTAAAATCGGCAAGCTGGCTTCCGTCGATAATATCCATCGGTTTCAGGAAAAGACCCATTTCCAACTGTGGATCGGGAATGGCGCCTGCCTGTGGAATTTTCTGTAAAGACGCCTGATAGGCCAGATAATCAGCCTGCAGGCCCGGGTTGTTTTTAACGGCTGTTTCCAGATAATGGGAAAGCGAATCGGTCTGTGCAGTCAGAAGATTTCCCCAAAAGGAGAAAACGGCCATTAAAGCGGTGTATATCAAATATTTTGTTTTCATTTTCATCATTTTTATTCATTAACTTTTCCCTGTCTGCGAATAACCGACACACGCCACATATACTGCATCACAGGCACCACAAACATGGTCATGGACTGGATGAACATTCCGCCAAATGTGGGAATAGCCATGGGAATCATAATGTCTGCCCCTTTTCCGGTGGACGTGAGCACCGGCAAAAGCGCTATCAGCGTTGTGGCGGTAGTCATCACGGCAGGGCGCACCCGCTTCATCCCAGCATAAATCACGGCTTCCCGGATTTCTTCAACCGTTTGCGGATTGCGGTCAATGAAAGTGCTGTGGATATAAGTTCCCATCAGCACGCCATCGTCGGTGGCTATGCCAAAAAGCGCAATGAACCCCACCCACACCGCAATACTGAGATTGACCGGGTGCATCTGAAAAATGTCGCGCAAATTGGCGCCGCCGATGGAAAAGTTCAAAAACCACGGCTCTCCGTAGAGCCACAGAAAAATGAATCCGCCGGCAAAAGCTACAAACACGCCCGAAAAGTGAATCAGCGAAGCGGTAACCGTTTTGAACTGAAAAAAAAGAATCAGCAAAATCAGAAGCAAGCTGATTGGAATAACAATCAGCAGCCGGTTAGCTGCATGTGCCTGTTGTTCATAGTTTCCCGCAAAAGCATAGGCAACGCCGACAGGGAGCATAATCTCGCCGGAAGCGATCTTTTCCTTCAAAATCCTATCGGCTTCTTTCACCACATCCACTTCGGCTTTCCCTTCGGTTTTGTCAAAGATCACATATCCCACCAGAAAAGTATTTTCACTCTGAATCATCTGAGCGCCTTTGGTATAACCGATATCTGCCACATCAGCAAGCGGAATCTGCGCTCCTGTTGCCGTGGAAACGAGCAGCGCCGAAAGCGCTTCCGGATTTTCCCGCAATTCGCGCGGATAGCGCAGGCGGACAGGATAGCGTTCGCGCCCCTCAACGGTGACGGTGAGTGGCATTCCGCCCACGGCAGCGCTGATTGTTTCCTGCAAATCAGCCACTGTCATCCCGTATCGCGCCATTTTTTGCCGGTCAAGTTTAATTTCAATATACGGTGCACCAACGGCACGGTCATAAAAAACTGTGGACGGCAGCACCGACGGAACTTCTTTCAATGCCGATTCAATGATTTTGCCGCCCTCCTCAATGGACTCCAAATCAGGCCCCGACACCTTTACCCCCATGGGAGCGCGCATTCCGGTGGAAAGCATCACCAGGCGGGCCTCAATGGGCTGCAACCTGGGTGCGGAAGTTAATCCCGGCAAATGCGAAACATTCACAATTTCCTGCCAGATATCGCCGGTATTTTTAATTTCAGGCCGCCACTGACGGAAATAATCGCCGCGCTTGTGCGGAACCAGACTATCTGCCGGAATCACACGAAATTGCGCTTTCGGATTGTACGTTGAACCGTCAGTCAGAATGAACTCTCCCTGCCGGTTCACTTTAAAACGGACACGCTGCCCGTCTTCGTTCAGAATATATTCCGGACGGTAATTGATTACATTTTCAAACATCTGTGTCGGTGCAGGATCAAGTGCAGAATTGACACGCCCCCATTTGCCTACGGTCATCTCGACTTCGGGAATGTTTGTAATCCGCTTGTCTAACATTTCAATAATCCGCAGATTTTCTTCAATCCCTGTATGGGGCATGGTTGTCGGCATCAGCAGAAAAGAGCCTTCGTCAAGGCTGGGCATAAATTCCGAGCCGATTCCCGGAAATTTACTGTCGGCTGCCTGCCAGAAACCGGTTTGCCGGAACGATTTCCAGCCAATCGCTTCAAAACTTCGGGCAGCAAATCCGAATGTTCTGCCAAATCCCAGCCAGATGACTATTCCAAAAAGAATCGTGAGCACAGGGATCAACATAAACTTCCACTGATTGTTGAGACACCAGCTCAGAATGCGTTCGTAATAAATGACCATCAGCCACAAAACAATCAGGACAAACGCAATAATAAAAAGGACAAACAGAAAATTCACGGGAAGCCCAGCCTGTGTTCCCACCGGCAGCCAGCGGGTGGTCAGGAAAAAGATAACCATCAGGGCGGCAATCCCGATATTGATGAAATTGACTGCTTTTTTGCTTTTCCACTTTTCTTCAAAAAAGTTGTTCAGCCCAAACAAAGCCAGGCCGGCATAAATTCCGGTTCCGGTGAGAATCAACAGAACAATCCCGGCAACTATCAACAACAGATGGGTTGCTTTTCTGACCATTTTTGAAGTGATTTTCAGTGAAAACAGGTAGTATGCCAATGTGGGGAGAACAGAAATTCCTAACAAAAAGGCTGAAATCAGTGCAAAAGTTTTGGTGTAGGCCAGCGGTTTGAAAAGTTTTCCCTCCTGTGCCTCCATCATAAAGACCGGCAAAAAACTGATAACTGTTGTGAGCATAGCCGTCAGCACAGCGCCTGACACTTCGCTCAAGCTATTGAAAATCAGTGCAACCAATGGCTTTCCTTTTGTCACATTCTTGTTTTCAGGCATTTCCATGTGGCGGATAATATTTTCCACATAAACCACCCCGATATCGATCATCAGTCCGATGGCAATGGCAATCCCCGACAGCGCCACGATGTTTGCATCGATTTTCAAATAGCGCATGACGATGAATGTGAGCAGAACCCCCACCGGCAGAATACTTGAAATAACGACAGATGCCCGCAGGTTCAGCACAATAATTATCACCACAATAATGGAAATCAGAATCTCCAGGGTAAGCGCCGACTCCAGGGTTCCTATGGTCTCCTTTATCAGGCCTGTGCGGTCATAGAACGGGATAATACTTACCTTTGAAACCGTTCCGTCTGAAAGGGTTTTCTGCGGAAGTCCGGCTTCAATTTCTGCCATTTTTGATTTAACATTGCCGATAACATGCAGCGGATTGGAGCCATAGCGTGCAACCACCACGCCGCCAACCGCTTCTGCACCTTCCTTGTCCAATCCGCCGCGACGGGTTCCGGGGCCTAAATTTACAAAAGCCACGTCCTTTATTTTCACAGGAACTCCTTCCCTGACCGTAACAACGGCTTCTTCTAAGTCGGAGATGCTTTTGATATACCCCAGGCCGCGGACAAGGTATTCCGCTTTGTTGATTTCAATGGTTTCTGCGCCAATGTCCAGATTGCTTTTCTGAACCGCCTGCATAATATCCATGACAGATACATTAAAGGCGCGCATAGCATCCGGATTGACTTCCACCTGATATTCCCTGACAAAACCACCCACAGAAGCCACTTCGGAAACCCCTTCAGCCGAAGACAACGCGTAGCGCACCTGAAAATCCTGAATACTCCGCAACTCATCAGGATCCCATCCTCCGGCAGGCTCACCGGTTTCGGGATTCCGCCCTTCAAGCGTGTACCAGAAAATCTGCCCCAAGGCAGTGGCATCAGGCCCCAGACTGGGATTGACACCATCGGGCAAAGTGCCGGCAGGCAACGAATTGAGCTTTTCCAGTATCCGCGAACGGCTCCAGTAAAACTCCACGTTGTCTTCAAAAATAATGTAGATAAACGACATGCCGAACATGGAAGAGCTCCGGATAGTTTTCACCCCCGGAATACCCAGCAGCGAAGTTGTCAGCGGATAGGTAATCTGCTCCTGAATATCTTTGGGCGAGCGCCCCATCCACTCTGTTGCAACAATTTGCTGATTTTCACCAATATCGGGAATGGCATCCACCGGCACTGGATCGCGCGGCAGAATGCCGCCCCATTGAAATGGCGCCGTGGATATTCCCCAAATGATGATGGTCAACAACAGCAGTATTGTTATTAACCTGTTTTTCAGAAAATAGTGAATTATTTTATTAATCATAATGTATTTCTTGATTTTATAGCATGAAAAAATAGATACGGATGCAAAAGCAAACGTCCGGAATGCATCATGCAAACCGGAAATCTTTTGTCAAAATCTGTTTGTAAGCTATAAAATCATAGGCGATAGATGCAGATGTAAGTGAGTAAACTTACATCCTGCATGAAAAGCCCTCCGGGGGGAAATTCATTTTCGGGAATGGATAGATCGGGTTCCGGTTCATTCAATGCGAACCGGTTATTTACTGTAAACCATGAATTTTCAAAGGAATACCAGACCGGATTGTAGCTGGCTTTCTGAATCTGCACCTGATAATCATCGGTTGAAAGTTCCACAATTTGAAATGCACAACAGGCGTCATCCGCTTGTTCCAGTTCTGGCTCCGCTATGCAGCTTTCAAACTCCAGAGCAGCAACCGGTTCCTCTGCTCCGCAGCAGACCGGATTTTCTTCTTCGATTACAATATCTTCATCTTCTGCAATCTGGCAGCAGGAGTGATTCACTTCGGGAATAAAGAAGTTAACAGAATGCAGCCTTCCGCCACAAAAGTGCATGGCAACAACAGGATGTATTGCAACAAGCAGCATGATGTGCAGAAAAAACAGGGCTATAATCTTTTTTCTCATATTCACTTCCTCTGATTTCCAAACAAGAATCTTCGGTAAAAGTTGACAAAAATAGTTTTTATTCCTGCAATCTACAAGTTTTTCGCCCGATGCTTCCTTTTTTCCGCTGAAGGACAAGTCTGCGCAGAAAGGCAGGCAACAAAGAACCGGTAGCTATCCATTAACATCTGTACTTTAAATTTAAACCGGAAAGTTTGCTGAAGTATTGAACGAATTATTATCTTTGCAGCCGCAAAACAAACACGGGTGTAGCTCAGTTGGCAGAGCACTGGTCTCCAAAACCAGGTGTCGGGAGTTCGAGTCTCTCCTCCCGTGCAAAGAAAAAACAGGCAGTTCAGGGTTGCAATTTAAAAGTTGCAGCCCTTTTTTTATTTTATTTTTGAAAGCTCTTAATGAGTTGTTCTGTTATATTCATCAGGTTTTCAGCCCAATCGGGATTGAGCGGCCACATCGCTTCAATGTCTCCGCCGATTTCTTCTGCAAATACCCGCGCCTGCTCACGATCAAGGTCACTTTGAATATAAATCACGGGAATTGATTCTTTTTTTGCCAGATTCACCAGATCGCGCATCCGCTGCGGCGTTGGCTCCTTGCCTCCCGGCTCCAGGGAGTGCTCAACAATTCCGTAATCACGTGCAAAATAGGCAAGGCTCGGGTGAAACATGATGAATGGCCGTCCTCTGTAAGGCTCAAGCAAAGTTCTGATTTTCTCATCCAGTGCATCAATTTCCTGAGCGAATTTCTGATAATTGCGGCTGTAAATATCTTTCCTTTCCGGGTGAATGAGCGACAACTCTTCGGCTATCTGCTGACTCATCTCTTTCACCAAAGCAGGTGACAGCCAGGTGTGCGGATTGGTCCCCACCGGCAATCTCTGCCTCTCCCCTTCCCCGGTTTTTGCATGAATAAGGTTCAATCCCTCCGACAAATCAACAACTTTCATTTTTTTATTGACCTGCACAATTTTCTCACTCCACGAATACTCAAACGCCACATGTCCCATTTTCAGCCAGAGAGCCGACCGCGTGAGTTCAACCAACTGGGAAGGGAGCAGCGTAAATGTAACCGGACTTTCGCCCGGAGGCAGCAGAAGATTTATTTTAAAATCATCTCCTGCTATTTTTTCCACAAAGGTTTTTTCCGGTAGAATACTTACGGTTATCACCTGCTTTTCCGCAGCCTCCCTCTTCTGTTTTTTTGGAGCGCAAGCGCCTGATAATAAAAGAGAAAGAATAACCCATACCGGAAAAGCCAATATTCTTTTAGAATAAACTGTCATTGCCATTTTATATCTTGCTGAATTAAAATTGTTGTTTCATAAAAACAGGAAATCGCACCATTTCTCAATTCCTGAGTGCTACTTGCCAGGAGAAAATCAGAACATCTGCATATCGTGCAATTTCCGGTAACGCCCGCCGGCTGCCAGAAGTTCATCATGGGTTCCCTGCTCCACGATTTTGCCCTTGTGCAGCACAAAAATAAAATCGGCGTTTTTTATTGTTGACAGCCGGTGTGCAATCACCAGCGAAGTCCGGTTTTTCATCAGATTGACCAGGGCATCCTGCACAAGCCGCTCCGATTCGGTGTCGAGTGAAGAGGTCGCCTCATCCAAAATGAGGATCGGTGGATTCTTCAGCACTGCCCGCGCGATGGAAAGCCGCTGTTTCTGACCGCCCGAAAGTTTGTCTCCGCGGTCGCCGATATTGGTCTGATACCCGTGCTCCGTCGCCATGATAAAATCATGGGCATTGGCTATTTTAGCTGCCTGAATGACCTCTTCTTCCGCAGCGGAATCCATCCCGAAAGCGATGTTGTTGTGAAAGGAATCGTTGAAAAGAATGGGTTCCTGGTTCACATAGCCGATGAGATTGCGCAGGCTTTTCAGCTTCAGTTCCCGCAAATCTTTACCATCCACGGTAATTTTTCCTTCAGAAACTTCATAAAAGCGTGGCAGTAAATCTGCCAGGGTTGTTTTTCCGCTGCCCGACTGCCCCACAAAAGCAATGGTTTGCCCCTTTTTGATTCCAAGGTTGATGTTTTTTAATACCAGAGTGGTATTGTATGCAAAAGAGACATTTTCATAAACAATTTCTGAATGGAAATCGTCAATGGAAACTGCGCCGGGGTTTTCCGTTATGGTCTCTTCCGTCTGCAGGATTTTATCAATACGCTCCATGGATGCCAAGCCCTTTTCAATACTGTAAAGCGCTGTGGAAAAAGCTTTTGCGGGATTTATAATATTGTAGAAAAATACTAAGTAACCGATAAAGGCCGCTGCATCGAGTGAACTTTGCTGCCTGAGTATCAACTGTCCGCCATACCATAATACAATGATGATGACAACAGTTCCCAAAAATTCACTCACCGGGTGGGCAAGAAATCTGCGCCACATCAGCTGGTTCATAATCCGGAAATAGCTTTCATTTTCATTTTCAAACCGCTCAATCGCTTTATTCTCTGCGTTGAATGCCTTGATAATACGCAGTCCCGACAAATCTTCTTCAATCACCGAGAGGATCTCGCCCATCTTGTTTTGCCCTTTCCGGCTCTCTTTTTTCAGGCTTTTTCCAATATAGCCAATAATGGAGCCGGCAATGGGAAACATAATCAAAATGAAAAGCGTTAAGCTCCAGCTCATATAAACCATAACAATAACCGAAACCAGAATAAGAATTGGGTTTTTTATCATCATATCCAGTGAATCCATGATTGAATTCTCCACTTCGGTAACGTCTCCGGTCATGCGCGCCATAATATCCCCTTTTCGCTCGTCGGAAAAGAAACCAAGCTGCAGTTTCAGTATTTTTTTGTAAATGACCGAACGGATGTCACGCACTACGCCATTACGAATGAACACAATCATATAGTTGGCGAGGTAATAAAAACCTGTTTTGAGAAAAACGGTGATGATGATGAAAATTCCGATAAAAATCAATGCTTTTTCATGGCTGAACTGCACAATCACCTGACTGATCAGGTAATTGGCATATTCAGAAACTGACGCCACGCTGTAATTCAGTTCCGGTTTAACCGTAACCAGTTCCTGCGTTCCGAACAGAATCTGGAGCGAGGGAATGAGAAGCAAAAAAGAAAATGCGCCAAAAATCGCACTCAAAAAATTGAATATGATATTCCATACAAGCTTCCACTTATAAGGAGGTATGAATCTTTTCAGCAGATGAAGAAAATCTTTCATAAATTATCCGGTAATTTTCCTTTTTCCAAAAATATGATTTTTGTGTAAATTATTCCTCCAAACTCTCTTAAGCTAAAAAATGCCGGTGTAATTCTGCGGGGTAATCTCTTTCAGCTCTTTTTTAATTTCCTCACGCACATCCAGTTCATCAATAAAATTGTGAATGGCCTGTTTGTCAATGACTTCATTTTTCCGGGTCAAATCTTTCAGCGCTTCATAAGGATTCGGGAAAAACTCTCTCCGCAGAATGGTTTGAATGGCTTCCGCCACCACAGCCCAGTTCTCCTCCAGGTCTTTGTCGATGGCCTGCCGGTTCAGCAGCAGTTTTCCAAGTCCCTGCAAAGTGGATTTCAGCGCAATGACCGTATGCCCGAACGGAACGCCGATAAACCTTGTGGCTGTGGAGTCGGTCAGGTCGCGTTGCAGACGGGAAACCGGAAGTTTGGACGAAAGCTGCTCAAACCCTGCATTGGCAATGCCGATATTCCCTTCTGAGTTCTCAAAATCAATGGGATTCACTTTGTGCGGCATGGTGGAAGAACCGACTTCCCCCTCTTTAATTTTTTGCCTGAAATAGTTCATGGAGATGTAACTCCACATATCGCGGTTGAGGTCCAGCACAATATTATTGATGCGCTTCATGGCGTCGAAAATTGCACCATAGTTATCATAATGAGCTATTTGAGTGGTATATACCGAACGTTCCAGCCCCAGTTTTTCCTTACAGAAATCATCGGCAAACTGCTGCCAGTCCACCCCGGGATAAGCTGCTTTGTGGGCATTGAAATTTCCTGTGGCTCCACCAAATTTTGCATAGCATGGAATAGCGCGCAGTTGGTCCGTCTGAACATGAATGCGCTCAATGAACACCCGGATTTCCTTGCCTAATTTGGTCGGGGATGCAGGCTGGCCGTGGGTTTTTGCCAGCATGGGAACATCCTGCCACATTCCGGAAAGCTCTTCAAGCTTATCCGTCAGCTGCCGGAGCAGCGGGTAATACTCATCATTCAGCGCATGGTGAATGGAAAGCGGCAAGGCGGTGTTGTTGGCATCCTGCGAAGTGAGCCCGAAATGGATAAACTCCTTGAATTTCCCCAATCCGGCGATGTCGAATTTCTCTTTCAGAAAATATTCCACAGCTTTCACATCGTGGTTTGTGGTGCGCTCTATCTCCTTGACCCGGAGCGCATCTTCCACAGAAAACTGCCGGTGAATCTCCCGGAGTTCCTCAAGCTGTTTTTCAGATACCTCCCTGAGCTGCGGAAGAGGAAGCTCATGCAGCGCAACGAAATATTCAATTTCCACAAATACCCTGTATTTTATCAGGGCAAATTCACTGAAATATTGCCAAAGGTTCTCCACTTTGCTGCGATACCTCCCGTCAACCGGAGAAATGGCTGTTAAAGAATCCGGATTCATTTTCATCGTGTTAAAAAAAACAGGGTAAAGGTAGTAAAAACGGCGGATTACCGATTTTTCCACCCTGCGATAATCCCTTGTGCCGGATTTATTTATAATTTCGTGAAGTTGTGTGGAATGATTGTTAAATCTTGAAAGCGAAAGGAATTTATTATGGCAAAAAGGATATCTTTTCTCATGGTGTGGCTGCTTTTGCCGGCTTTTTTATCTGCCGGTTCTGAGGGCAGTGAAAAACTTATCTACAAGTTTAATATCAAAGATGATATCACCCGCGCAACATGGCGGCAGACGCAACAGGCATTTGCCGCAGCCGATTCGCTTGGCGCCGATATTTTTCTGATCCACATGAATACCTATGGCGGAACAGTGCTTGATGCCGACTCCATCCGCACCAGGATTTTGCAAAGCCCGATTCCGGTCTATGTGTTCATCGACAACAATGCGGCTTCTGCCGGAGCGCTGATCTCCATCGCCTGCGACAGCATTTACATGCGCCGGAGCGGAAGCATCGGCGCTGCAACCGTGGTGAACCAAACCGGAGAATCCATGCCCGACAAATACCAGAGCTACATGCGCTCCACCATGCGGGCAACGGCTGAAGCCAAGGGAAAAAAAGCCGTGGTTTCGGGAAACGACACCATTATGCAATGGCGGCGGAATCCGAAAATTGCGGAGGCGATGGTGGACCCGTCAGTATTTATCGAAGGAATCATCGACACCGGCAAAGTGCTCACTTTCACTCCCGTTGAAGCCATGGAACATGGTTTTTGTGAAGGCATTGCCGAAACAGTTCCCGAAGTAATCAGCAGGTTGGGAATTGAAGAATACCGGATTGAGGAGTATCAGCCGTCATTCATTGAGCGGATTATCGGTTTTTTGGTGCACCCGGTTGTCTCCGGGTTGCTCATCATGGCAATCATCGGAGGAATTTATTTTGAAATGCAGACTCCGGGGGTCGGATTTCCGTTGATTGTTGCCATTCTGGCGGCAGTACTCTATTTTGCACCATTGTACTTAGAAGGACTGGCAGAGCATTGGGAAATCCTTCTGTTTTTTGTCGGACTGATTCTGGTTGCGGTGGAAATTTTTCTGATCCCCGGTTTTGGAGTCACCGGAATAGTGGGGATTTTACTGGCATTCACCGGACTGGTGCTGAGCCTGATTGAAAATGTAGTTTTTGATTTTGCACCCGTGGACGGGCAAAAACTTGGCGTAGCCCTGATGACAGTGATTCTGGGAGTTTTCGGAGGGTTTGTCCTTTCCCTCTATTTTGGAGACAAGGTTTTCAGCGCCCGGAGAGGCCCCTTCAAAAATCTGGCGTTAAAAACCGTTCAGGACGTGGATGATGGCTACCTGAATGTGGAAGCTTCATTTCTGGCATTGAGCGGAAAATCTGGAATTGCACAGACTGTTCTCCGTCCGGGAGGGAAAGTTCTAATTGACGGGGAAGTTTATGATGCGGTTACCGAGGGCGGTTACATTGCCAGAGATGAAAAGGTGATTGTCGTTAAAGTCAGCGCTGCACAATTGTATGTGGAAAAAGTGGACGGCTGATTTTTCTTCTGAACAAGACACAACAAGGCTTCCGGATTTTTACCGGACAATAATAGTTTTTGTGTAAATTTGTCCTGGCAGTATAAATACTGAAAATTTCAAGAAATTAAATCATCAATAAATTTTTAACAGACATGAAAAAGTTTAAAAACACGATTTTGTTATTTGTTTTTGCATTTGCAGTTCAAGGTTACGCCCTGGCACAATCTCCGGGTGAAGGGTCGGAAGTTATCGGCCGGTGGGATTTGACATTCGCCATTGAAGATCAGGCGATGGAAGAGCTTGGGCTATTCCGGCACGGACTGATGGATTCTGAAGGTTTCCCCGGGTGGCTGGAAATAAAACTATCCGGCTTTTCAACTCTGGTAGGCTCCTATGTCGGTTACGAAGGAAGCGCCCGCCCCATTTCACTGGTTCACTATTCCCCGCAAACGGGAAAATATCATTTCACAATTCCGCCGCAATGGATGGATGTGGATGACATCTATTTTGAATTTTCACTGAAGGATAACAAACTGAGCGGGTATAAAATTTTAGACGGACACAAGTTGCAGTGGACCGGTGTGCGCGCTCCATCGCTTAACCGCGAAAAACCACCAGTCTGGGGGAATCCCAAAAATCTGTTAGATGACAATCTGTCGCGGTGGATCATTCCGGCAAACAATAAATTCCACATGGAAAATGGTGTGCTGGTCAACCCGGAAGCCGGAGGAAACCTGGTTACCAAAGAGAAGTTCAACGATTTCAAGCTCAGCATGGAGTTCAGGTATCCCGAAGGAAGCAACAGCGGGGTTTACCTTCGCGGGCGGTATGAAGTGCAGATTGAAGACAGCTACGGGCTGGATGTGGGCAGCATGATTATCGGCGGAGTTTACGGATTTGTGGAACCGGCAGTGAATGCAGCCAAAAAGGCGGGCGAATGGCAGACTTTTGAAATCACTTTGGTGGGGCGCCATGTCACCATTGTGCACAATGGCATCGAAATCATTTCAAACCGCCCCATCCCCGGAATCACCGGCGGCTCACTGGACAGCAAGGAGGGAAATCCCGGCCCCATCATGTTGCAGGGAGACCATGGCCCGGTTGAGTTCAGCAAAATTGTAATCACACCTGCCATAGATTGATTATCTGATTTATTTTTTCCAAAAGCCGGTTTTACAGGGAGGTTTACCCGATAAAACCGGCTTTTGCCGTATGTGAATAAATCTTCAGACTGAAAGCCTTGTGCTTTCCTGTGCTGAAGTGAATTGATGCTGTTTTTGATTAACCGTTCATTTCCTGCCCGTCAGACTTCGCAGATATTCTTCTCTTTTATCATTGCTGATCCTCGTCCACAGCAAATTATGGTCAGACATCTGATAGGTTTTCCACTCTTTGCTATAATATTTTTTTAGCGCTTCATCATCGTCTTTGAATTTGTCGGCATTTTTCGATTTTAGAATTTCAGGCTTGTAAAACTCAAAATCTTCATCCGTATCCTGAAAAACAGAACCAAAGATTTTAAGCACCCCGGAGTTTGATTTGGTATCAATGAAGTCAATAAGTTTTTTATCTGATTTAAAAGCAATCTGGTCATAGTGCATGGTTTCAATAACATTTGTTTTCCGGGATTTGATGCTCTTCGGTATCACAAAACCATGCTTTTCCAGCGCCTGCATGGTTTCATGGTCGGGTCTGATAATATTGAAATCGCCTAAAAGTATTGTTGCTCTATCTTCTTTTTTGAGAACTTCATCAGCCCGGACACTCAAATATTTTCCGATGGACTGAATCTCCTGAATTCTTTGATTCAGGCCGGACTTACCCTGTCCGTAGTAGATATGCACGGTGCAGATGTCAAACTTCAGCCAGCCCGACTGAAACGAGACGATAAACGGAGTTCTTCTGAACTGTTTTCCACTGGCTATCGAATCCGACGATTCCGTCATTTCAGCATCACTGATCAGCATATTATTTGGCAAAACAATTTCGCCGGCAATATTTTTAAACTGCACTTTTCGCTTGTCATACACAAAAGTCAGCCTTTCCCCGTTTCCGCCCAGCTTATAATGTGTAATGTCCGTCGCAATATAGTCCCAGGATGGGCCCAAAATTCGCATCACTTTGCTCCATTCCTCCAGTTCATTGATTTCCTGAACCGCAACAAAGTCAAAGGCAGAAATAATTTCAGCAATATAATAATGCGAATCTTTCGTACGGTTTCCAAAGCCTTTCCGGTTGGTTTTACCAAAGTCCCTGATGTTCCATGTGCCGATTGTCAGCGTATCTTCCACTGCCTTTGCCGGAACATCTTTTCTCAATTGTTTTTTCAGTTGAATCAGTTTTTCAACTACATATTCCCTCTCTTTTATTTTCGGGAAGTCATTTCTAAGATAAAAGTAATTTGCCATAGCGTACTGTTTCAATAATTAGGATTTTCAACGTGTTTATAAATAAATTTTTGTCCAAGACTTTGGGCAGTTTTACGAAATAAAAGGTTCTATTACAATCCAGTAGTTCATAATCTAATTTTTTTGGTTAAAAATGATTCTGCTTTAAAACGACTTGCTTTTATTGAACTTGTATTTCTCTCAATAAAGATTTAAAAAAATTCTACTTCTTTTTTTCGATAAATTATTATACTAACCACAAGTTTTTCAATCTTTTATCCCTAAACTAAGCAAAGTTATAAAGTTAAGTGAATAGCAGTATGTGTGCAGAACATTCAGCCAATTTCCATATTCATCTGTAAAATCAAGTGGGCATCATATTGTCAGGCGAGTTCATATTATCTCTTAGGAAGCTGCTAACTCGTAATTCATCATTTATTCTTTGATAACAATCTCATTTTCAGTCATTGACCAGGCAGAAAAATAGCCTAAGGCGCCGTTTGAAAAATTGGAAACAGGATTGGCAGGAGTGGGTGAGCCGGGATGGAGATTACCCAGTTCGCGGAAAGTCTTTAAATAATTCCACGCATTTTTGTCAATCGAATACATCTGTACTTTAATTTTATCGCCTGTGTTCAGCTTTAAAGTTTTCAGCCGCACCTGAATTCCCTTTCCGTCCAGCTGAGCATCATCAAAGAGAAACAGTTCGGAGAATTTGTCCAACATTTGTTCGTTTTGAAAAACTTTCAAACGGTAGTAATTTTCCTGTTCTGCAGGATCGGTGAAGTAGATTAAAATGCGGTAGCCGTCGTCGAAAAAATGAGTTGCCGGCTGGTATTGATAGTTCAGCGAGTCAATTTTCACCGGCCCATGCAGAGTGGAAACTGCCCGGTATTCTGCATTTCCCTCTTTCACAATCAACTGATACTCTTTGTTCTTGTCTAATTTCAGACGATTTAAAATATACTTTCCGTTTCCGGCAGAAAGCGCTTTCATTGTTTTTTCATTGTCATATTTCAGGAGAACTTCCGCATGATCCACGTTGGCCGGTTCGCCCGAATCAAAGTAATTGCCTGTTTTTGAGATTTTCACTTCCAGTTTTGAGTCATTGGAAGATAAATTTCCTTCAATGACAAGCTGCGGATTCGCTTGATTCAGCTCCACTTCAATAATTTTTTCACATCCCGGACCGGCAATCAGGAGCAAGAAAAAAATCATCAAAACGAAATTAACTTTCGTGAGCCGCATTCTGCAATATTTCTGAAACCGGTAAATCATCTCTGCTCAAAACTTAAATTTATAACTCACCGAGGGGATTGCCCTGAACAGGGAAACCTGCACCGCCTCTGTTTCCTGGGGGTTTTTCTCTTTCGGCCTGAAATCAATGAAATAGGCATTTTCGCGGGCATAGGCGTTGTAGAGCGAAAAATTCCAGCCCGACTCAAACCGGTCGGTCTTTTTAACAGTCCAGGCCAGCCCGATATCAAGCCGGTGATAATCAGGCATCCGGTAGCCGTTTCTTTCGGTGTAATAACCGATTGTTTTGCCGTCAATTTCATATTTGCCACTCGGAAAAGTGACTGCATTTCCGGTATAGAAAACCCAGGTGGCTGAAAATTTCAGCTTATTGGTGAGATCATACATCCCGACGATGGAAACATCGTGGGTGCAGTCATGCCTGGCCGGAAAAGGGTTTCCGTTATTGATTTCATCAAACTGACGCATGGTTTTAGACCAGGTGTAGCTGAGCCATCCGTTCAGCCGTCCTTCGCTCTTTTTCAATGAAAATTCAGCGCCATAAGCCCAGCCCCTGCCAAAAACCAGCTCGGTTTCAACGGTTGAATTAAAAAACAGATCCGCTCCGTTTTTGTACTCAATCTGATTTTTCAAATCCTTGTAATAAACTTCCAGCGACGATTCCAGCGTATTTTCCCTGAAATTCCGGAAAAATCCCAGGGAAACCTGATCGGCAATCTGCGGTTTGACGTTGTTGCTGCTGGGCAGCCAGATATCAACTGGGGTGGAAGTAGTTGAATTGGAGAGCAGGTGTAAAAACTGGTACATCCGGTTGTAAGAAGCTTTCACCGAGTGCTGGCGGTCGAAAGTATAGTTTAATGCAACACGCGGCTCAATGCCTCCCTGCGTTTTAAAAACCTCCAATTTTCCCGGAAGGTATGTTTGCGTTACCTCACCATTTTCATCAAACTCAAAAAACTCTCCCGCTCCGATATTACTGAAAAACGTTGCACGAATGCCATAGTTTACAGAAACAACTCTGTTCATTCGCGCAGTGTTTGCAATATATCCAGTCCATTCAACAGCTTTCCGTCTCGAAATCGTTTCGGGAACTACAAGTTCCGTTTCAGGATTCACTTTCACTTCTCCCGGCAAAATATTATGACGGATAACATTCAGGCCAAAGTTTAACGTGTTTTTCGGGTTGATATAGAATGAAAAATCCTGCTTGATGTTTAAGTCACTGATTTTTGACCGAATAGCCAGATCTATATTTTGAAATATTGAAATATTGTAGGAATAATCGCTCAGAATGAGCGAGGTATTTGAAAAAAGGCGGTCGCTGAAAATATGATTCCACCGCAGGGTTCCGGTTATGCTGCCCCAGTCGAACCCGAATTCATTTTTATACCCCAGATCGTCGCGCCCCAGATAAGCAGAAAGATAAATACGGTTTTTGTCATTTATCCTGTAATTGGTTTTCAGGTTCAGGTCATAGAAATAGAGGTGCGTTTGCCGGATATCTTCATCTCTTGAAAAATTCAGAAAAAGGTCGGCATAGGTTCTTCTTCCGCTGAGCATAAATGAGCTTTTTTCTTTTTCCAGAGGGCCTTCCACAATGAAATTTGACGAAATGAGTCCGATATTTCCGCCGGCGCCAAACTTTTTCATGTTTCCTTCCTTCATCTGAATGTCGAGCACCGATGAGGCGCGCCCTCCGTATTTTGCAGGAATGGACCCCTTAAATAAACTGGCATTTTTCAGCGCTTCCGAGTTAAACACCGAGAAAAAGCCAAGCAGGTGCGTGGCGCCGTAAACCGGCGCTTCATCCAATAAAATCAGGTTTTGGTCAATTCCTCCCCCGCGAACATGAAATCCTGAATTTCCTTCTCCAGCCGACTTCACTCCCGGCGTCAGCTGAATGGTTTTCAGAATATCGGGTTCGCCAAATATTACAGGAACCGACTCAATCTGAACCGGTGTCATTTCTGTATTTCCCATTTGCAGCGAGCTGATATTTTTGTCGGCACGCGAGCCGGTTACCACAATCTTATCCAGCTCATACGTTTTGGGAGAAAGCTGAATTTCAATCTTTTTATTTTTGCTTAACGAGAGATTAAGGCTATCCGTTTCATATCCAATATGCTGGATAATAATGAGATATTCTCCCACCGGAAGCATCAGTGAAAAAAAACCGTAATTGTTGGTGATGGCGCCCGAATGGTCTGTGCCAATTGCCAGAATTGCAGCCCCTGTTATATCTTCACCGGTATTTTGGTCTTTCACAGCACCGCTCAGGGTAATGCCTTTCTGTGCTATGGCTTCAGTGTGAATATTTACAATGATTAATATGGATAAGAAAATGTACTTCAGCACGAAAATTTTATAGAAAAGCCAAAAGTAAGAATAAACTTGATGGTTTATAAATTATTACTAATTTTGGTAACTTTTTTCAGGAAAGGATTATATAAAAAAACCAAAATTGAAACAATAAATAACAATAAAAAATGAAAATTTACAACACAGGACAAATTCGTAACATTGCATTGATTGGAAATGCCGGCAGTGGAAAAACCACCCTTGCAGAAGCCATGATGTTTGAGGGTGGAGTAATTAACCGCAGAGGTGAGGTCACCGCAAAAAATACAGTTTCCGACCACACCCCGATAGAACAGGAATATGGCAACTCTGTATCATCCACGCTTTTATATACTGAACACAACAAAGCCAAGATCAATATTCTGGATACACCCGGAATGGATGATTTGTGTGGTGGCGTGGTATCTTCACTAAATGTTACCGACCTTGCACTGATGCTGATAAACGCAACGAGCGGGGTTGAATCCGGAACGATTGCAGCAGGGCGCCATGCTGAAAATGCTGAAATTCCGATGATGTTTGTTTTCAACCAGCTTGACCATGACAATACAAACTTTGATGCCTCGCTTGAGCAGTGCAGAAATGCTTTTGGCAATAAAGTTACCATAATACAATACCCTGTGGATACAGGCTCCAATTTTTCATCCATCATTGACGTGATGAAAATGAAAATGTATAAATACAAATCCACAGGCGGCAAACCGGAAATTCTGGATATTCCCGAATCTGAAAAAGAGAGGGCGGAGGAGTTGCACAATGAACTGATTGAAATGGCTGCGGAAAATGAGGAATCTTTGATGGAGCTCTATTTTGAAAACGGTTCGCTTTCGGAAGAAGAAATTCGTAAAGGAATCAAATTAGGTTTGCTGCAACGTGATTTTTTCCCTGTGTTGTGCACCTGTGCAAGAAAAGATATCGGCACCGAAAGGTTGATGGAGTTTCTTGTGAACTCAGCGCCAACGCCCGACGAGCGCCCGATGCGCCCGATTATAGGAGGAAAAGAATTGAAAATGGAAGCATCAGCAACCCCAAGCCTTTTTGTGTTTAAAACCGGCGTAGAATCTCATGTGGGCGAAATTACCTACTTTAAAGTGATGTCCGGTAAAATAAAAGAAGGACTTGACCTAGTCAACTCCAAAACAGGAAACCGGGAGAGAATTTCGCAGGTGTTTGTTTCGGCAGGAAAAAACCGCGAGAAAGTGGATGAACTGACAGCAGGTGATTTAGGCTGCACCGTAAAACTGAAAGATACCAAATTCAATCACACCCTTGCCACCAAGGATGCCGACACACAGTATGAACTGATTAAATTCCCCAATTCAAAGCACACCATAGCCATTAAAGCGGTCAGTGAATCGGATGATGAAAAAGTGGGGGAAATACTGAATAAAATCAAATTTGAAGACCCGACCTACGGTATTGAATACTCAAAAGAGCTGAAACAATTGCTTGTTCACGGACAGGGCGAATACCATCTGAATGTGCTGAAATGGTATTTTGACAA
Source organism: uncultured Mariniphaga sp. (assembly GCA_964624645.1). Lineage (GTDB taxonomy): Bacteria > Bacteroidota > Bacteroidia > Bacteroidales > Prolixibacteraceae > Mariniphaga. The sequence continues at coordinate 6,481 of CAZVAD010000012.1, read as the reverse complement.
TATTTACAAAATTGATGTGAACTACATTCAGCCGAAGATACCGTACCGCGAAACCATTACCAAGCCTTCTCAGGCCGACTACCGGCACAGAAAGCAGTCGGGTGGCGCCGGACAATTTGGTGAGGTGCACATGATTATTGAACCCTATCACGAGGGAGCCGAGCCTAAAACATCGTTTAAATTTGGTGAAAAAGAGCAAAAGATTGCTGTTCGTGATGTGCAGGAACATCCGCTGCCATGGGGTGGAAAATTGATTTTTGTAAACAGCATTGTGGGCGGTTCAATTGATGCCCGCTTTCTGCCTGCCATCCTGAAAGGGATTATGGAGAGAATGGAGGAAGGCCCGCTGACAGGCTCCTATGCACGGGATATCGTTGTTTATGTTTATGACGGAAAAATGCACCCGGTTGACTCCAATGAAATTTCATTTAAACTGGCCGGGCGTAACGCCTTCAGCAAAGCATTCAAAAATGCGGGCGCAAAAATTCTGGAGCCAATCTATAATCTTGAAGTTTGGGTGCCGGCAGACCGCATGGGGGATGTAATGAGCGACCTGCAGGGACGACGCGCCATGATCATGGGCATGGGCTCAGAAAAAGGTATGGAAAAAATCAGCGCAAAAGTTCCGCTGAAAGAGATGTTCAGGTACGCAACTTCGCTGAGTTCCATTACCGGAGGCCGCGGCGTGTTTAACAGTACGTTTGACAATTATGAGAAAGTTCCCGCAGAAGTGCAGGATGAATTGCTCAAAGCCTACGAAGCTGAACAGGAAGAAGAGTAGAGTAATTTATATATATAAAAACAGCCCCGGCACAAAAATACCGGGGCTGTTTTTTTGGATTCATTTGAAAACAATTTTTTTGACCATCTCCTCCCCTGCCAGTTCATTCAGACGGTTCCGGATTTCTTCACGCATCATCAGCAATTCGTTTTTCACAACCGGCGAACTGATTTCAACATACAAAACCTGCTTTGAAAGAAAAACATTGCGGGTATATCTGCCGATTGTCTTTCCCAGGATGGTTTCCCACGAACCGACAACATCCACCTCCTTCAGCTTACGCTCCATGTTCATCGCACGCACATACTCGCGCAGCACTTCGCTTAATGATTGTGTATTGCTTCGTTTCATGCCACTTTTTCAATAGTTCCCTGACTTACGCTGAAAATACGGTAGTCCGTGTTCATTTTTTTGATGATGTTGTCCAGATGTTCGCGGTTGGTGTCGGTTATGAAAATCTGGCCAAACTCCTCGGTGGCAATCAATTTGACAATCTGCTCCACCCGGTGGCGGTCGAGTTTGTCAAAAATATCATCCATAAGCAGGATGGGTTTCATTCCTGAAATATCTTTAATAAACTTATACTGAGCCAGTTTCAATGCAACCAGATAAGTTTTGTTTTGTCCCTGCGAACCTAATCTTTTAATAGGCCAACGGTCAATATTGAAAATCAGGTCGTCTCTGTGAATTCCCACCGTTGAATATTGTGCCGCCCGGTCACTGGAAAGAGATTGTTCCAGGAGATTTTCAAAACTGTCATTATACAGACTGGAAGAGTGTATGAGTCCGACTTTTTCATTTTCCCCCGAAATGAATGAATAATACTGCTGGAAAACCGGAATCAGCTTTTCAACAAACTTTTGGCGCTCCGAATGTATTCCCGAGCCGTATTCAACAAGCTGTGAGTCCCAGATTGAGAGCAGTTCGGCATCAAAATAGCGTTCGGAAACGAATTGCTTCAGCAGGTTATTCCGCTGCAAAACCGCACGGTTATACCTCAGCAAATCATCAAGATACTTTTGATTATACTGTGAAATAATGCCATCCATGAATTTCCTGCGCTCGTCGCTGCCGCCCAGAATCAGATTTGTGTCCGAAGGCGAAATCATCACCAGAGGCAGTAATCCGATGTGCTCCATCAATCTTTTATAGACTTTTGTGTTTCGTTTAAACTGTTTTTTCTGGCCGGACTGCAATCCGCAGGAGATCACTTCGGGAGCGCCAAGTCTTTGGTATGAGCCGTTGAGCATGAAGAAATTTTCATTGTGGTTGATATTGATTTGATCCACTGCATTAAAAAAACTCTTGCAAAATGAAAGGTAATACACGGCATCCATCAGATTGGTTTTTCCGGCGCCATTGTTTCCAATCAGGCAGTTCAGGCGCGGCGAAAAAGTTAACGCAACTTCTCTTAAATTTTTATAATTCAGAATAGAAATTTCTTCAATATACATCCCCGGGTTATTGTTTAAACTACACAAAGCTAACGAAAAAACAGCGCAGATGGCTGCGTTTTGGTAAAATTCAGGTTAATAACAACCAACTGTTGATTAAAGCCTGAATTTTAAATATCAATTGCTGCACAATACATAAAAAAAAGTTATTTTTGCGGCACATTTTGAAAAAAGGAAATTATGGCAAAGAAGAAAGCCCGGCAAAGTGATAATTTGCAGGAACTTGAAAGTGCATTGACCAAAACGGAGCAGTTTATTGAAGAACATCAGAAGCCGATAACTTACGTTGTGGGCGCTCTGGTTCTGCTGGTGGTCGTTTATCTTGGTTTTACAAGATTCTACCTGCATCCGCGCGAAAAGGAAGCACAAGCCCAGATGTTTATGGCAGAAAACTATTTCGAGAAGGATTCATTTAATCTGGCCATCAACGGCGATGGAAATTACTTAGGTTTTCTGGATATTATCGACGACTACGGACTGACAAAAGCCGGCAAGCTGGCCAAATATTATACGGGAATTTCCTACCTGCATTTGGGACAGTATGAAGATGCGCTGGAATACCTGAATAGTTTTAAAACCAAGGACATGCTCCTTGCCCCGATTACCGAAGGAGCCAAGGGCGATGCCAGACTTGAACTCGGCGATTCCAGGAGCGCGCTGAAACACTATCAGAAGGCTTTTTCAATGGATGAAAACGATTTTACAACGCCGTTGTATATGATGAAAGCGGCAAACCTGCTGGAATCAATGGATCAGCTTGACGATGCGCTGGCTCTGTATAAACAGATTAAGGAGAAGTTTCCCGAATCCAGTGAAGGGCAGAATGCCGACCGCTACATCGGGAGGATTGAGATTAAAAAAGGATAACAGAAAAGCATATTTATCATCATACCCCTCCTTCGGCGAGGGGTTTTTTATTTTTAGATTATGGCAACACAGGATTTATCATTTTATGATGCGAAAAAAGTTCCGTCGGCAGCAGAAATGCGCTTCGGACTGGTAGTTTCCGAATGGAATTCGGAAATCACTTCAGCGCTGGCTGAAGGTGCGGTGAGCACATTGAAAAAACACGGCGCTGCAGATGAGAATGTATTAGTGAAATATGTTCCCGGAAGTTTTGAATTACCGTTGGGGGCGCAGTTTTTTGCAGAAATGGAAAATGTGGATGCAGTCATTATGATTGGCTGTGTGATTCAGGGAGAAACCAGGCATTTCGATTATATCTGCGACGGAGTAACCCAGGGCGCTGTTCAGCTGAATCTCAAATACAACAAGCCTTTTATTTTTAGCGTACTCACCACAGACAATGAACAGCAGGCCAAAGACCGCGCCGGCGGAAAGCACGGCAACAAGGGCGATGAAGCGGCAGTTACTGCAATTAAGATGGCTTATCTGAAACAGAATTTTGCTGTGGTATAGGGCAATAAAAGAGAGGCTTGCCAGTGCAAGCCTCTCTAAACTAAACCAAACTAAACTAATCAAAAAAACTACCTTCTTCCACCTGGACGACCTCCCTGAGGCGCTCTCTGAAAACGATTTTCTTCCAGATGTTTTTCATATTTCTTCCACTGCTCGGCGGTGAGAATTTCTTTCATTTTTTTATCCTGTTCGGCACGAATCTTTTCGATTTTCTCACGCATACCATCACCTCTTGTACTGCTTTCGCGCATTTTTTCTCTTTCAGCGCTCATTTTTTTTGAAGTCTCAAGACTCAGGTCATAAACCTGCTTTTCCTGTTTCGCATCAAGGCCAACTGCTTCTTTTAAACGCTCCGTCTGGCGCTTGGCCATTGTTTCCGGTTCCATCCTGCTGCGCTGGCCGCCGGGTTGTGCCATGGAAGTTACGGAAGCCAGCAGAAAGGTTAACAATACGATTCCAAATTTTTTCATTTCCGAATTTTTTAAATGATTAACAGCCTTTCGACAATTTAAAATCCGAAAAGTTTAACCAAAATAAAAATTCTTATGAAACAGCACGCTATTTTTTAGGTAACTGAACGCCGCGTTGCTTGGCCATATCTTCAAGCCTTTTCTGAAAATTTGATTTTTTTACCGGCTTCTTTTTGTTCATCTGCAGCTGCGCCCTGATTTTGTCATCATCAATGAACGAACGAATCAGATAAGTCTGTCCGATGGTGATTACGTTGGCCAGAAAATAATAGTAGCTCAATCCTGATGAGTAGTTGTTCAGAATGAACAGGAACATCACCGGCATCATATACATCATGGTTTTCATTCCCGGCATGCCCTGTGACGTTGTTGCCTGCTGGTTTAGCCTCGTTGATATGATGGTTGTTATGGTCATCAGCAAACAAAATAAACTCACGTGGTCGCCATAGAGCGGAATATTGAACGGCAGATCAAGTATGGAGTCGTAGGTTGAAAGGTCGTGCGCCCACAAAAAGCTCTCCTGCCTGAGTTCGATTGATGTTGGAAAAAAGAAGAACATGGCAACAAGAATCGGGAATTGCAGCAGCATGGGTAAACATCCGCCCATGGGATTCACCCCGGCTTTCTTGTAGAGCGCCATGGTTGCCTGCTGCTTTTCCATGGGTTTATCGTTGCCGAATTTCTTATTGATTTCGTCCATCTCGGGTTTCAGACTGCGCATTTTTGCCTGCGAAACATAGGATTTGTAGGTGAATGGAAACAGGATTGTTTTAATGAAAATCGTGAGCAGCAGAATGATTATCCCAAAATTATCAATATATTTTCTTAAAAAATTAAATGTGGGAATAATGATATACCGGTTAACCGGCCTGACCAGGGCATATCCCAGATAGACAATGCGCTCCATATCAAAACCATACTGTTTCAGGGTTTGATAGTGGTTCGGACCAAAAAATATTTCCATGTCAAACTTTTCCGAACCGGTTCCTTTATAGGGAATGGCAATATCGGCATGATAATTTGCCAGGTATTTTGGATTGTCGCTGTAACGCTGGGAACGGATAAAAGCATTTGGAAATGATTCCTTGGCAATGATGGTTGAGTTGAAAAACAACTGTTTAAAGCCAATCCATTTAATTTTGGTACTCAGGTTTTTTTCGTCGGATTTACTCTGGGAGAGATTACTCACATCATCTTCAAAAAATTTGTAGATAATGTTTGTGTAGCGGTCTTCGCCAAATTTCGACGGCTTTTCCTGGCGGGGAACATCAAAGGACCAGGTGAAGTTCAGGTAGGTCTGGTTGGATGCAATATATTGCTCCATTCCCTGAATATTCACGTCAAAATCAATTAAATATGAATTGTATTCCAGCGAGTAAATATATTCAAGAAATTTTCCGGGAGCGACTTCCAGTTTAAAGCTAACCGATTCCTTGCCACCCGGGTGCTCTTCATTAAATTTATCACGCCCTTCGTTTCCGGTTTTCACTTCCGGTCCGCTGATAATGATGGATTTCCGGGTTATGGAAGGTTGAAAGTAGAGCTGATCGGTCTGAATGCTCCGGTTCTGGGCAAAGAAATTGAGTCCGAACAGGGTTTCATCCCCATCAAAAAGGATCAGCGGTAGCGAATCGTGAGTCTGATAGTTTTTCAGTTCCACTGAATAAATTCTCCCACCTTTATTGGAAAATGTTATCCGAATCAGATTATTTTCGATGGTGTAAAACTCCTGTTCGCCCATTGCTGCTGCGCCAAAAACACCAAACTGGTCAATTTTTTCCTGAAGTTCACCGCTCTTAACCACTGAATCAGGCAAATTTTCAAGAGCCTGCTGTTCAGCTTGTTGTTCCTGCTGCCAGGCTTCAAACTCCCGCGCCTGCTCCGCTTCAACATGCGCTATGGAATCGCGTCTTTGTCTGGCTGCCTCAATTTGTTCTTTTGATGGTTGATTGATGACTGAAAACAGAACAAGAATGGCAAATATCAGTACGATACCAACAATTGAATTTCTATCCATCTTAAAATATTATAACGGGCGCTCTTTAAAACCGGTCAAACAACAGTCGCAATTTATACTTGCAGCTGTTTAATATTTTCTGCAGCCCTGAAAATTTTTAATTCGTTTTTTTCAAAACGCAAAATTAATGAATAAAACGTATTTCAATACGAAACCGTTGCCAAATTGATTTTTTGAATGGAAATTGATAAAACGGGAACTTTCCTCCTGTTTAACAATAATTAATTCAATTTCCCTGCGATATAATCATGGAAGCTTTGGAAGGGAGACAGAATGACGACTTCCAGCAGGAGCCAAATCAAATCAATATAATTTGCAAATTCCTACTTGCTATTTGATT
>CAZVAD010000011.1:5639-34645 GCA_964624645.1 uncultured Mariniphaga sp. | reverse complement strand
AAAGCCGATTTTACCAAAAACGGAATCCATATTGCTACCGGTAAATATGTGCTGGAACTTCAGCGCGAGTGGGAAGAGACCTTTCACAACACGTTCAACCCATATTATGCCAATGTGATTGAAGGCCATCCTGCAGCCATGTTGCGGCTCACGCACTTCATGGAAGGTGAAGACACTCCCTATGATTTTGGAATGGAACTGGTTGATGATGAAATAGATATTGACATTAACCTTGAATTGGAAGAATACAGCAGCTACCAAACGGTTTATGCCATGGGTTCCCAACTCCATGAAAATGACGACGAACCACTTTTTCTGGTCAAAAACGATAAAATCAGCGACAGTATTCTTGTTTTGAAATACGACCCGGACGATGACCCGGAAAACGAAGAAACCAATGTGCCGGTTGAAGGTGAAACAATAAAAGCACGGTAATAAGTTGATATATAACCGGGTGCTTTTGGTTACTGAAAGCTTCAAATCAGATTGTCTTCACGGAAGCAATGTAAATTTTTATCCTGATTTGTAAAGTTTTAATATCCTTTTTTCAAAATTTTCCTTTGGCGACGGGGAACCCATCCATTTTTCTATCTTTGAAGTTTAAAATTTTTTGAATGAAACGAATTGCCATACAAGGGATAGCCGGTTCTTTCCATGAAGATGCTGCACGGAAATATTTCAAAGACGAAGAAATCGAAATCGTGGAATGCAAGTCTTTTCAGAAGGTTTGCGAACTGATTGATGCCGACAAAGTGGATATTGCCGTGATGGCCATTGAAAATTCAATTGCCGGAAGCCTGTTGCAGAATTATGCTTTAATCAGAAATTACCATTTACGGATTATCGGCGAAATTTATATTCATATCCAGATGAATCTGATGGTTTTGCCCGGTGTAAAAAGAAAAGATATCCGGGAGATTTACTCCCACCCGGTTTCATTTTTGCAATGCAACGAATACCTTGAAAAATATTTCCCGGACGTGGAGCGGAAGGAATTGGGCGACAATGCCAAAGTGGCCAAAATCATTAAAGAAGAAAAAATTGACTATGCGGCAGCCATCAGCAATCTGCGGTCGGCAGAATTGTATGGTTTGCAGGTGATTGAAAAAGGGATTGAAACCATAAAAAAGAATTACACCCGTTTCTGGATCTTGTCGAAACACGGCAATCCCGCCGCCAACACCGACAAAGCCTCCGTCTGTTTTGAAGTGGGACATTTTTACGGAGCGCTGGCACAGGTGCTGAATATTTTCACCGAACACAAAATCAATTTAAATAAAATCCAGTCGGTGCCAATTCTCGGCAAGCCAAACGAATATACCATCCACGTCGATATCGAATGGGAAAATTACGAAGAGTACAACAAAGCCATTCACCAGGTATTGAAAAATGTTTCAAGTCTTGCTATTTTAGGGGAATATGAGCGCGGTGAGATTTATATGCAAAACCAGTAAAAAGGTGTAAAATATAGAAATATGGAAAAAATTGCAATCTTTTACGGACCCGAAGGCGGCTCTGTTCATCATGTTGCAGAAAAGATTCAAAAAGCCATCGGCGAAGACAAAACGGTCATGGTTCGCGTGAAGGATGCCACTGTTAAAGACCTGGAGAAATACGACAAAATTATTTTCGGAATTTCAACAGTCGGAAAAGAGACCTGGCATTCCGCCTACAGCAATGCGGATTGGGGGAAATTTCTGCCTGAAATCGGCAAAACGCGGTATGAAGGCAAAACCCTTGCGATTTTTGGCCTTGGCGATCACGTAACTTATGCATCAACCTTTGTGGATCATATCGGGCTGCTTGGAAAAGAACTTATGAAACACGGGGCAACCCTCACCGGGCAGATTCCGGCTGAAAAATATGAATACGACAACTCCGAAGCCGTCATTGGCGGAAAATTTATCGGGTTGCCGGTGGATGAGGATTTTGAGCCGGAGCTGACTGACCAGCGGATAGCAGAGTGGCTGGAGCAGATCAGGCAGTCGTTCGGGTTTTAAAATCATCTCCAAAATTGAATACGGATGAATAATTCCCCTTTCAGTAAAGAAGTTATTGACCGGAAAATCAGGGAACTTCGTATTTCCGATCCCGGGAAAGCGTCAATTCGTGAAATTGTGGCGCTGGCAAATCTTGTGGAAGAAGAGACCGGCGAAAAGTTTATACGGATGGAAATGGGCGTGCCCGGATTACCGCCGGCACAAATTGGCGTGGATGCCGAAATTGAAGCGCTGCAACGCGGCGTAGCAGCCATTTATCCGCTGATTGACGGAATTAAGCCACTCAAAACAGAAGCTTCAAAATTTGTAAAAAACTTCATGGACATTGAAGTTTCCCCGCAGAACTGTATCCCTACGGTAGGCTCCATGCAGGGCACCTATGCCGCTTTTCTGGCAGCAGCAAATGCTGTGGAAGGAAAAGACACCACCCTGTTTATCGACCCGGGCTTTCCGGTGCAAAAACAGCAGATGATGGTGCTGGGGCAGAAATTTGAAACATTCGATGTATTTCATTTCCGCGGAGAAAAACTGCGCAAAAAGCTTGAGGAAATTTTATCTAAAGGAAATATTTGCTCCGTAATTTATTCCAATCCCAACAATCCCGCCTGGATTTGTTTCACCGAGGAGGAGTTGCAGATGATTGGCGAATGTGCCGGCAAATATGATGCGATTGTCATGGAAGACCTGGCATATTTCGGGATGGATTTCCGGCAGGATTTGTCCAAACCGGGGGAGCCGCCCTACCAGCCAACCGTTGCAAGATATACGGACCACTATATTCTGTTCATTTCCAGTTCCAAAATATTTTCTTATGCCGGACAGCGCTGCGGACTGATGGTGATTTCCGATTCCCTTTCCAAACGCGACTATCCCAAACTTCAAAAGCGTTTTGGCGGCACTGATTTCGGAAGTACGGTTACCTTGCGCCTGCTCTATGCGCTTTCATCGGGAACAAGCCATTCCGCACAATGGGCGGTGGCAGCCATGCTGAAAGCCGCCAACGAAGGCCGTTTCAATTTTCTGGAAGAGGTGAAGGAATACGGCGAAAAAGCAAAAGTGATGAAACGCCTTTTTCTCGAAAACGGATTTGACATTGTCTATAAATTAGACCTGGGGCAACCCATAGCCGATGGGTTCTATTTCACAATTTCCTATCCCGGAATGACCGGAAACCAGTTGGTTGAAAACTTGCTCTATTATGGAATCAGCGCCATAGCGCTTGACAATACAGGAAGTTCTGAAGAAGGCATCCGGGCATGTGTTTCCTTTGTGCAGCGCGAACAGTTTCCCGCTTTGGAAGAGCGTCTGAAGCTGTTCAACACCCACTTTTCCGAATAAAATCCGTATTACGCAACATTTATTACACTATTTTTTCCGAAGATGTGTAGTTTTGTGGTGAAAATCAATTTTAACCTGCCGCCGTTTTCAGAACCGGGTCTTTTGGAATTTAACATACCCCGTAAAATTACAGGATGAACGGACAGGGAAAATGCTTTTGGGGAAAGGATATTAATTTTAGCAAAAAATTGACGAAAATATGGCAAAAGTGAAAGGAGCTGTTGTTGTTGACATGGAAGGCTGCAAAGGTTGCGGACTTTGTGTGGAGGCGTGCGCGGACAATGTGCTGGCATTAAACAAAGAGGTGAACAGCCGCGGATATCATTATTCATACATGAAAAATCCCGAAGCCTGCATCGGATGTGCCAACTGCGGCGTGGTTTGCCCCGATACCTGCATAACGATTTACAGGGTCAGGATCAGATAACCTTAGCATTTCAATCTAAAGTTTTCGGGAACAGCAAATAACAGAAATTGAAAATTACATTTTGCCAATTGAAATAAAAACACAGGAATTTCCTGAAATTAAAAATCAGCTGCCGGTATAAATTGCGATTCGCATGGAACAACGTTTGCTGATTTTTAAGGATATTACAATAATAAGAAACAGTTACAATGGGAGAACTCAGGTTAATGAAAGGGAATGAAGTATTGGCGGAAGCGGCAATCCGCTGCGGATGCGACGGATATTTCGGCTACCCCATAACGCCCCAGTCGGAGGTGATGGAAACACTCATGGAACGCCAGCCCTGGAACGAAACCGGAATGGTTGTTCTGCAGGCAGAAAGTGAAGTGGCAGCCATCAATATGGTTTACGGCGCTGCCGGCACAGGAAAAAAAGTGATGATTTCCTCATCAAGTCCCGGGATAAGTCTGATGACGGAGGGAATTTCCTACATCGCCGGCGCCGAATTACCCTGCCTGATTGTAAACGTGCAGCGCGCCGGCCCGGGACTGGGAACCATACAGCCTTCGCAGGCTGACTATTTTCAGGCGGTGAAGGGAGGAGGGCACGGCGATTACAAAATGATTGTGCTGGCTCCTGCTTCGGTTCAGGAGATGAATGATTTTGTGGGTCTGGGATTTGAACTGGCCTTCAAATACCGGAATCCCGCCATGATTCTGACCGATGGCGCCGTCGGGCAGATGATGGAAAAAGTTGAGCTGTCGGAATTTAAAAAGCGCTGGACAGAAGACGAAGTGGCTGAACTTCACGGCAGTTGGGCATCCATTGGCAAGCCCGCAACCCGTGAACGCAATGTGGTGACTTCGCTGGAGATAGAGCCGGCAAAAATGGAACAGAAAAATCAGAAATTTCAGGAGAAATACCGGAAGATTGAAGCAGAAGAGCAGCGTTTTGAAGCCATTCTGTGCGATGATGCAGAGTATATTTTTGTGGCATACGGCACTTCAGCCCGCGTTTGCCAGAAAGCGGTGGAAATTGTCCGGCAGAAAGGGATAAAAGCAGGATTGCTGCGTCCCATCACGCTTTTCCCGTTTCCCACAACAATAATCCAGGAACTTGCCCCAAAAGTGAAAGGGTTTCTGTCGGTTGAAATGAATGCCGGGCAAATGCTCGAAGACATCAAACTGGCAGTTTATGAAGCCGGGGTTTTTCGTCCGGTAAAATATTTCGGAAGAATGGGCGGAATGATCCCCTCACCCGGAGAGGTGGCAGAATCAATGATACAACAATTATTGCAGGAGGATTAATCATGGATATCAAAGAGATCATCAAGCCGGAGAATCTGATTTATGACAAATCGCAGATTCAGATTGACACCATCATGCACTACTGCCCGGGATGCACCCACGGCGTTGTGCACAAGCTCCTTTCGGAGTTGATCGATGAAATGGGTTTGCAGGAAAAAGCCATCGGAGTGGCGCCGGTGGGTTGTTCGGTGTTCATCTATAATTATATTGACATTGACTGGCAGGAGGCAGCCCACGGGCGGGCGCCGGCTGTTGCCACAGGCATTGTGCGGCTGAACCCGGATAAATTTGTGTTTGCCTATCAAGGCGATGGCGACCTGGCGTCGATTGGCGCCGCCGAAATTCTTCATGCCTGCAACCGTGGCGAAAATATCCTTGTGATTTTCATTAATAACGGAATTTACGGAATGACCGGCGGGCAAATGGCGCCGACAACCATCGAAAATATGGTTACGTCAACCACTCCGCTTGGCCGGGATAATGAGCTGAACGGCTATCCGCTGAAAATCACCGAACTGATTGCCCAGTTGCCGGGCACTTCATATGTTACGCGCCAGTCGGCACACACTGCCGGAGCGGTGCGCCGCTGCAAACGGGCATTGAAAAAAGCAATTCAAAATGTTCTCGACAAAAAAGGGACTTCGTTTGTGGAAGTGGTCTCCACGTGCAGCTCCGGCTGGAAAATGACTCCGGTGCAGGCCAACAAGTGGATGGAGGAAAACATGCTACCCTATTTTCCTCCGGGCGACCTGAAAGACAGTGTGAAAGGTGAATTGTAAAACAAAGTACGACCATTCACGGGGCGATTTGAAGTCACCCCGTGAATGGTAACTTCTAATAAAAAACAAAAAAATGACTGAAGAAATGATAATCGCCGGTTTTGGCGGGCAGGGCGTACTTTCCATGGGAAAAATTTTTGCCTATTCCGGGATTATGGAAAACAAGGAAGTAACCTGGTTTCCGTCCTACGGCCCTGAAATGCGGGGCGGCACGGCTAATGTGACGGTCATCCTGAGCGATAATCGGATCAGTTCGCCAGTGCTGCACGAATACGACACCGCCATTATTCTCAATCAGCAGAGCATGGATAAGTTCGAGAAAACGGTGAAGCCCGGCGGCATTTTGCTGTATGACCCCAATGGCGTCAGAAAGCCACCCACCCGGAAGGACATTAATATATATAAGGTGGAAGGGACCAAAACTGCGGTGGAAATGGGCAACCCTGTGGTTTTTAATATGATTGTCGTGGGCAGTTTCCTGAAGATAAAACCCGTTCTGAAAATTGAAAATGTAGAAAGAGGGCTGAGAGAATCGCTGCCCGAGCGCTACCATAAACTGATTCCGCTCAATCTGGAAGCATTGAAAACCGGAAGCGAGATTGTGGAAACCGTGCAAACGGTGTAGATAAAAAAGCAAATGCCTGTGATTTTTGTATCACAGGCATTTTTTAAATATTCTCTGATTTCTGAGCCACTCACGGGACTCGAACCCGCGACCTGCTCATTACGAATGAGCTGCTCTACCAACTGAGCTAAAGTGGCAAAATCTTTTTCCCGGATGCAAAATTAGGATTCTCTTTCATACATTATGCGGTTTACTGTGGAAATTTGACAGTATTTCCTATTTTTGCGCAGAATTTTAAAAACAAGAAATATGACAATGGTTACAAAAGGGGTTATTCACACCGAAAAAGGAGCGATGAAAGTTGATTTTTATGATACCGATGCTCCGGGAACTGTGGCTAATTTTGTAAAACTTGCAAAAGAAGGCTTTTACGACGGGCTGACATTTCATCGTGTAATCCCCGATTTTGTTATCCAGGGTGGCTGCCCCGACGGCACAGGCGCCGGCGGCCCCGGTTATTCGATTCCCTGCGAAACGGACGGAGGCAGTCAATATCACGACCGCGGCGTTCTTTCCATGGCACACGCCGGAAAAGACACAGGCGGTTCCCAGTTTTTCATTTGCCACAACCGGCAAAACACCCAGCACCTTGACGGGCATCACACCTGTTTCGGAAAAGTAACCGAAGGAGTTGATGTGATTGATGCAATCCGCGCCGGCGATGTCATTGAAAAAATTGAAATCATCGAAAGCGAATAAGTCGTCGCCGTTCAAAATCATTTCCCCCATTTTATTTGTCTCATGGTTTCTGACTAAAACCAATGATTATCCTGTGGTTTGGCCTGCCGGGAGTTATCCGGCCTTTCATCGATTTTTACATCATTTTTTTACATAAAATTCCGGTGGATATTAAAAAACAAAAAAAATCCCGGAACAGTTGCATATCTCAAACGGATACTATTTATTTGCCGATGGTTTATTATTTATAACCAATCAGAAAATATATTTTTATTTGAGTTTGAACACGTTTTATTTTGCAGGAAATAATCAAAAAATTTAAGTTATGACACCTGATAAGCCAAAGGTTATCAAAGATTACAATAAATTAGACAAAAAAATACAGGAACAAATCAAGCTGGTTTATTCCGATGGATTTGCCGATAACCTGATCCACTTTTTTGATAAAAACGGAATTAAAGTTACTGCATTGCCTTTTGAGACCGAAGACAAATATTATATGCTTCGGATGACTGAAATGGAAGCCATCCAGATTGTTGATGAGGACGAAGATTATGATGAAGAAGGCTTCCTGAAAGATGAGGTAAAACAGGATTACGAAGACAAATACGCCGATTTGGACCATATTGCCGACCAGATTACCGACATCGAGGAAGAAGAAGATTTTGACGATTAAAAATCAACTGCTTCATCCCTGTTATTTTCAATCCACCTGTCCGTGAAGGTATGAGTTCTTATCGGACAGTTTATTCTCTTTTGTTACTGAATATTTGGAGAGGTCCTGTTTGTATTTCGGATCATTCATCCGTAACTGCCTGCGCTTGTAGGCCGGTATATTTTCCATCTCCTCCAGGTCTTCATCCGTAGCTGTTGAGTAGTCCATTCTGGTATTTTCCACCTGACTTTTTCGCTCTTTTGCTGTTTTGGGATAGAGCACTTCAAAATCGGGATCAATGCCTCTGTCCTCCCCGTCGCCTGAAAAATCCAAAGTTTTCTGACTTTTATCTTTTGCGCCTTTCGCATGGCTTGCCCTGACCGGCTCTCTGTCTTTCTGATCCGGGCTTCCCTGATTCAGTTTATGGGTCTCCTTTTTCAGTTTTTTCTCATGCCCGATCTCATCCAGCAGATCACTGCCAAATCCGGTGGCGATGAGGGTAACTGATATCTCCTCGCCCAGACTGTCGTCCCTGCCGTTTCCCCAGATCACATCCGCTTCAAAGCCGGCTTTGTTCTGGAGGTAGTCTGTGATTTTTCCCACTTCATCCATGGTTACCTCAAGCTCTCCGGAAGTGATATTCAGCAGGATATTTTTTGCTCCGCGAATGTCATTGTTATTCAGCAAAGGGGAATTTAGCGCTTTTTCCACGGCTTCTTCCGCACGGTCTTTTCCACTGGCTATCCCGGTTCCCATCAGCGCCAGCCCGCTTTTCCGCATCACGGTTTCCACGTCGGCAAAATCCACGTTGATGTAGCCCGGAACGGTAATGATTTCCGCAATCCCCTTTGCCGCGATGGCCAGTATGTTGTCGGCTTTCGAGAAGGCTTCCGAAATCCCGAAATCGCCGTACATTTCACGGATTCTTTCGTTGTTGATCACCAGAAGCGCATCCACATGGTTTTTAAGTTCGGTAATCCCTTCAATCGCCTGATTAATCCGGCGTTTCCCCTCATTCCGGAAAGGGATGGTAACAATTCCCACCGTGAGATAGCCCAATGCCTGACAGGTTTCGGCAATCACGGGTGCCCCGCCGGTTCCGGTGCCTCCGCCCATTCCGGCAGTTACAAATGCCATTTTGGTGTTGTTGGCAAGCGCCTGCTTTACGTCGTCAATATTCTCCAATGCCGCATCCCTGCCCACTTCCGGGCGGTTTCCGGCGCCTCTTCCCTCAGTAAGCAACGAGCCAAGCTGCACTTTAATGGGCACCGGGCTGGCTTCCAGCGCTTGGGAATCAGTGTTGCAGATTACGAAATCCACATCACGGATTCCCTGTTTGAACATGTGGTTGATTGCATTGCCGCCTCCGCCACCAACGCCGATTACTTTGATGGCTGCTCCGCTATTTTTGGGTAAATTAAAATCCAATGTATTGTCCATAATTGCTTTTTTCAGATTAAATGTACTTTTCTTATAAAGGCTGGTCGTCGTCATCGAACAACCGTCCGAGATTAAAGTTTTTATAAAACCAATTGTCAATATTTCCCTGATTGACAGTTTCCTTTTCCTTTGGTTTTGCCTTTGTTTTTTTGCTCTTTACTTTAGGCTTTTTTTGAAATGAGGTTTTTTCCCTGATTTTCTCCTTCTTTTCGGAAGTGGAATGCCCCTGAAGCGCATCAGGCTCAGGCAGAGTATAATAGATTTCCTCCCGGCTCGTTTCGGTTTCTTCCGCAACAATTTCACTTGCCGCAACCGTAACATCTTCTTCAGGTTGTGTTTCGCCAAGATCAAATTTTTCCGGCTCATATTTCGGCTGAAGCAGCTGGTTGGGATTTCTCTTGAATCCGGTAGCCAGAATGGTTACGCTGATTTTGTCCCCCAGCGACTCATCGTATCCGTTGCCCCAGATAATGTCAGCCTCCTGTCCTGCTTTCTCCTGAAGGGTTTCAATGATTTCTCCGATTTCGCCAATGGTGATTTCATCTTTCCCGGAAACGATATTCAACAGAATATTTTTAGTTCCGTAAATATCATTGCTATCCAGCAACGGCGATTCAAGTGCATCGTTCACGGCTTTCATGGAACGCCCTTCGCCGGAGGCAAATCCTGTTCCCATGATGAAAACCTCGCTGTTGTGCATCACGGTATAAACATCGGTGAAATCAATGTTTATGTTGCCGTGCAGCGTGATGATTTCCGCAACACCTTTCACAGCGGTTGCCACAATATTGTCTGCCATCTTAAAAGCCTGACGCGCAGGCAAATCGCCAAAGATATTGTGCAGCCTGTGGTTACTCACCACCAGCATACTGTCCACAAATTCGCCCAGCTTTTTAATTCCCTCCATGGCCTGCCCGAATCTTTTCTTCCCTTCGGCAGGCGAAGGAACGGTAACCACGGCAATGGTGAGAATATCCAGTTCACGGGCAAGGGAGGCAATTACCGGAGCGGCGCCAGTGCCTGTGCCACCGCCCATTCCGGCAGCTATAAAAAGCATTTTGGTCGTGTCTTTCAGCACATTTTTAATGTCTTCATAATTTTCACGTGCCGCCTGTTCACCCATTTCGGGCATGTTTCCCGCGCCTCTGCCTTCGGTGAGCGTAACACCCAACTGAATTTTTACAGGCACGGGGCTGTTTTCCATAGCCTGAGAATCGGTATTGCAAATGATGAAGTCAACGCCTGCAATCCCTTCTTCATACATGTGGTTGACGGCATTGCAACCGCCCCCGCCCACTCCGATCACCTTTATGATTGAAGATGATGTTGTTGGAAATTGAAAATTTACTATTTCGGCCATTTCGTAAAATTTATTTTAATGCTACATCCTCGTCGTCATCAATATAATTAATCACCCCCTGCACAATCTCCTTGAGCCAGGGAGAGAACTTACTTTCCTTTTTTTGCCTGACTCTCTTTTTCTGAACCGGTTTTGTTTTGTCTAACGCCAGTTTCAGCAAGCCCAAAGCAGTGATATATTCCCTGTCCTTCTTGAAATTATTTTCCGTTCTTAGTACCGGATGGCCAATGCGGGCGTCCAGTCCGGTTTGGTACTTCACCAGCGAAATCAGATTCTGCAATCCGGATGTTCCGCCTGAAATGACTATCCCTGAGCCTAACTGGTTCACCACGCCCGATTTTTCAATCTGATAATAAGCGCTGTCGATTATTTCTTCGATTCGCGCCTGAATGATAAACGCCAGGCTTTTGAAAGAGATCTCCTTAGGCTCCCAGCCGCTGTGTCCGGGAATGGTAACGACCTTGCTCTCATCGGCAAAATCACCCAGCGCCTGCCCATACTGGACTTTCAACTGTTCCGCCCACTTGGGAAGAATGGAGCACCCCTCCCTGATGTCGTTTGTTACCACGTTTCCGCCAAAGGGTATTACAGCCGCATAGGTCATGATTCCCTGATTATACACGGCAAGTTTGGTGGTGCCGGCGCCAATGTCAAGCAGAATCGCCCCCATCTCTTTTTCATCTTCCGTCAGTGCGGCTTCAGCCGTGGCAAGCGGCGAGAGAATCACTTCGCCGGGCTCAGCGCCGGCCATTTCCAGAACTTTCCGGAAATTAAAAATGTGAGAGGAGGGAACGGAAATCAGTTTAAATATCGCTTCCATTTTCTGTCCGGTCATGCCTACCGGATTGAGATCGGCAGGCTCCCCGTCAACAACAAACGATTGCGGAAGAATATGAATCGTTGTGAAATCCTGCTCGGTGTGCAGGTTTTTCACCTCGGTATAAAGCGCATCCACATCGGCGCGAATCACAACACCTTCGCCTGAAATATAGCGGTAGCCCTTATATTCCGAAACTTTCATGGGTTGCCCGGCATAGGCAATGTCAACGGCTTTGATTTTTCCGTCAACCTGCTGCCGGATTTCGTCCAAAAGCTGCTCAACCGCACCGGCCGCTTCATCAATATTGATTACAATGCCCCGCTTTATTCCGCGCGCCGGCACGCTCGCCAGCGCCGAAACTTCAATTTTTCCGCTTTCATTCTTATGTCCTGCAATTGCACGAAGCCTCGAAGTGCCTACGTCAATAACTACTGAAAAATTTGATTTGGAAGTCATATTTATCGTTTTTTAGCAACAATCTGATTTTTATATTTTAAACTGATCCTTTCGTATTTATCCCAATTATTCCTGACCAGTATCTGTTCGTAAAATACTTTCATGTTTCGCAGTTTTTCCTGAAAATTTTCCATTGCCCCCAATTCAATCAGATGATTTCCAATCAACGGAGTCAGCAGAACATTTCCCGACTGCTCAACGTGCATCTGGCCAATCTGTGCTTTCCAGAATGGATTTTCCTCCAAAAACAGTGCAAACGGAAGAAGCTCTTCCTTTGCAAACTCTTCGGAAAAATAACCGGTTACAACTAATGCTTTTGCAGAATAGGAGGAGGAAACCGGGATTTGCTCTCCTGTCCTGTCCATGTAATAACTGCCATTTGCCGACATTAGCCGGAGCACAGGTTCGCGGTGTTGCACCCGGATACCTAACACTCCTCTGAATCGTGCGCTGTCGGCAGCCACAACCTTAAAGACTTCTGCATTCAGCACCGCCTGGTGTTTTTCAATTTCTTTTTCAATGAACTCGGCATTGATTTGTTCAAATTTTTTCCCGATCAGCTGATTGTCGGCAGACATGACGATCCGCCGGATTTCATCCTTGCTTATGTGAATGGATTCGTTTTCGTTGTATTTCACTTCGATGTTGTCACAGGTTACGTTCTTCACTTTTCTGGAAGTAAAAGCTAAGGTAACTGTCAGAATGACAATTAACAAAAGATAACCTGCAAGTTTTAAAATCCTATACAACATCAGTTTTTATTTTTTAAAACGTCAACAATTTGCCCGGCAATACTGTCGATATTGCCCGCTCCCATCGTAATCACCACACTGGTCTCATTGTTTTTCAACCATTCGGGCGCTTCATTTTTTTCCATCAGATATCTGTTGGGATTTTTCATTTGGTTCAGGATTATTTCCGAGGAAACTCCTGCAATCGGCTCCTCACGCGCCGGATAGAGCGGAACTAAAATGGCTTCATTCAGCAAATCAAGGCTTTGTGCAAACTCTCCGGCAAAATCACGGGTTCGCGAATAGAGGTGCGGCTGGAAAATTCCGGTAATTTTTCGCTCCGGATACAGTTCCTTCAGGGATGAAATCACCGCTTTCAGTTCAGCGGGATGGTGCGCATAATCGTCGATGTAAATTTGATTTTCGCTCTTGTAGCGGACATCAAAACGACGGGCAACGCCCTGATAATCACTCAGTCCACTTTTAATTTCATCGGCTGTGGCGCCTGCAAAATAGGCAAGAGATGCCGCGGCTACTGCATTTTCCACATTCACAAT
Source organism: uncultured Mariniphaga sp. (assembly GCA_964624645.1). Taxonomy (GTDB): domain Bacteria; phylum Bacteroidota; class Bacteroidia; order Bacteroidales; family Prolixibacteraceae; genus Mariniphaga. The sequence goes on along the minus strand of CAZVAD010000011.1, from coordinate 21,493 downwards.
TCCCGGATAGTTCAATTGGCAACCGGCAATGATTCCGGCAGGGGTTTTCAGGTCAAACCGGTAGTTTCCGTCCTCAGAATTTAATCTGAGGTTTATCGTATGAAAATCTGCCGTCTCTTTTAAGGAGTAGCTGTAAACCTGTGCATCAATATTTTGCATATCCGGTTCCACTCCCCTTTTCACAATCAGTTTTCCGCCCGGCTTGATCCGTGCGATGAAGTCACGGAATGATTCCGCAATTTTCTCCTTGCTTCCGTAAATATCCAGGTGATCGGCATCAATGGATGTAATAAGCGCCAGCTCAGGCTGTAACTGCAAAAATGAGCGGTCATATTCATCCGCTTCGGCAACAATCCAGGGGGAATTTTCAGGGGGAAGCAACAGGTTGCTCCCGAAGTTTTTGGAAATTCCGCCTAAAAAGGCGCCGCATCCTGCCGGGGTATTGCTAAGAATTGCAGCAGTCATGGCGCTCACCGTTGTTTTTCCGTGAGTTCCCGCAACCGCGATGCAGCTTTTTTCATTGCAAATCAGTCCCAGCGCCCGCGAGCGCTTGATGAGCCGGATGGGCTTTTCCTTAAACCAGGAAAGCTCCTTATTGTCTTCGGGCAACGCGGGAGTGTAAACAGCCAATGTTTCTGCAGGATCCCATTTTGTGGGAATATGCCGGATGTCATCCTCAAAATGTACATCAATGCCCTCTGCCTGCATGGCATCAGTCAGCGCCGTGCTGGTGCGGTCATAGCCCGCCACGTTTCTGCCCGAATATTTGAAATACCGGGCAATCGCACTCATCCCAATCCCTCCGATACCGAGGAAATAGACATTTTTTATATTTTGAAGGTCACTCATTTTTTCAATAATTTTTCTGCTTCGTCAACAATTTGCCGGGTGGCATCCGGTTTTGCCAACTTTTTAATGTTTTCTGCCAATTTCCGGCATTTGTCTTCATTTTTCATCAAACTGAAAACCTCCGGAAAAAGTTTTTCGTTTATGACCGGGTCAGGAATCAAAAGCGCTGCTTCCCGCCCGGATAAAGCTTTTGCATTTTTGGTCTGATGGTCTTCCGCCACATTTGGCGACGGCACCAGCACGGAGGCTTTCCCCACCAGGCAAAGCTCTGAAATCGTTCCCGCTCCTGCCCGCGAAACCACCACGTCTGCAATGGAATACGCCAGGTCCATCCGGGTGAGAAACTCATGGACAAACAGGTTATCCGGTTTTATTCCCTTTACTTTTTCCAAAATCTCATAGTAATATAACGAGCCGGTTTGCCAGATGACATCGACATCGGCATCTGCTTCCGCAATTGCCGGAATATTCTCAAGCACCGCATGGTTTATGGACTTTGCGCCTAAGCTTCCGCCAACAATCAAAAGGACTTTTCTTCCCGGTTTCAGTCCGAAATATTCCAGGGCTTCCTGCTCGTTGTTTTCCTGTGTGAGCAACGATTCCCTGACGGGATTTCCCGTCAGCACTATTTTTTCTGCCGGGAAATAGCGCTCCATATTTTCATAGGCCACACAAATGGTATTGGCTTTTTTCCCGAGAAGTTTGTTTGTTATTCCTGCATAGGAATTTTGTTCCTGAATGAGCGTGGGAATGCCTTTTTTTGCAGCTGCCCGGAGCAGGGGGCCACTTGCAAAGCCCCCTACTCCTATGGCAATCTGCGGCTTAAACTGATTGATTATTTTTTTTGCCAGGCGGTTGCTTTTCACCAGCCGGACAAAAAAAGTAACCATTTTGATTCCCGGTTTGCGGGGAAAACCTGTCACCGGCAATCCGGTGATTTTATAGCCGGCAACAGGTACCCGTTCCATCTCCATTCTGCCAAGCGCCCCCACAAATAATATTTCAGCTTCGGGAAACCTTTTCCTGATTTCATCAGCAATGGAAAGGGCAGGAAAAATATGCCCTCCCGTTCCGCCTCCGCTTATTATGACCCGCTCAATTTTCATATTTCTTATTCATGTCAAAATCTTCATCAGGCAATGCAACCTGAATCGGTGGTTTCTGAATCTGGCGATTTACCTGATTCTGATAGCTCACGCTCAAAATGCACCCAAACGCCACCGACGTGAAAAGCAGTGATGTTCCTCCAAGACTCACCCACGGCAGCGGCTGACCGGTTACCGGCAAAACTCCGGTGGATACGCCAATATTTATCATGGCCTGAAATGCCAGCACCATCGCCAGCCCCGTCACCAAAAATGCCGGAAAGGTGCGCGTAGCCCGCCGTACAATGATTACAGTGCGGAAAAAGAAAACTAGGTATAAAAACATAATGCCTATGCCTGCAAACATTCCGTACTCTTCCACAATGATTGCAAAAATAAAATCGTTGTATGCCGCCGCCATGTAATTGCTCACATCGGAACGTCCGGGGCCTTTGCCGAAAATGCCGCCCTCATAAATTGCCAGTTTGGCGTAATCTGCCTGTGTGATTCCCTTTTCAGCGTTCGGGTCTCCATAGATAAACCGGTCAACCCTCGCTTTCACCGTGTGAACCCGGGTGTAGGACGAAGGGACGGAATCTGCAAGAAAATAGATGGAGACCAGCAATCCGGCGCCGATTATCACAACAAGGAACAGATAGCGAAACGGAATTCTGCCCACATACATCATCAGAAAAATGGTGGCAAAAAGCAGCGCCGCCGTTGAAAAATTGGAAACAAAGATTAATCCGCAAACCACGACCGTATGCGCAAAAATAATGTAGAATGCCCTTTTCAGCGCCTCTTTTGAATTTTGTGTTTTCCCCAAAACCTTTGCAGTAAACATGATCAGGGAGATTTTTGCAAGCTCTGCCGGCTGAAAGGAGAGCAAACCGATGTCCAATGTCCTTCCGCTGCCCGATGCTTTCCCTGAAAATTGCAGTGCAACGGAAAACAACAGTACGCCGATGCTCAGATAGACAAGAAAGTTGGCCAGAATGGCGTATATCTTAACCGAAAAAAAATTGACCATCACCAGCATAAGCCCGAGACCAAGCCCAAGGAAAAAAATCTGCCGTACCAGAAAGTACATGGTATTCCCCGCCGCCTGCCGGTAGGCAAGCGCCCCGGTGGAGCTGTAAACAATGAGCAGCGAAATGCCGGACAAAAGCAGCAGCACAATCCAGATTACCCGGTCACCCTTAAATATTTTTAAATCAAATGCGTTCACTTATAAATCTCTTACCTGTTCTTTAAATTGTTTTCCCCGATCCTCATAATTTTCAAACAAATCAAAGCTGGCGCAGGCCGGCGAAAGCAGTACCGTGTCGCCGTTTCTGGCCAGATAATAGGAAGCTTTCACCGCTTCTTCCATGCTGGCTGCATCCACAATGTTTTTCAGAATCCCGCCGAATGCTTCATGCAGTTTCCGGTTGTCCTTTCCCAGACAAACAATCGCTTTCACCTTCTCCCTGACTAATGGTTTAATGATGGAATAGTCATTCCCCTTATCTATGCCACCGGCAATCCAGACAATGGGTTTGCCGATTGTTTCCAGGGCATACCAGGTTGAATTTACATTGGTTGCCTTGGAATCGTTGACAAACTCAATCCCATGCACTTTCAGAAAACTTTCCAGTCTGTGCTCCACTCCTTCAAATCCGGCAAGGCTTTCGCGGAGCTGCTCGTTCCTTATTTCGTAAACCATGCTTGCAATGCCCGCCGCCATAGAGTTATACACATTGTGTTTCCCCTGTAACGATAAATCCAGAATTGACATATTGAATTGTTTTTTCTTATAATTAATAATCATATTTTCTTCTAAAATACCTGCTCCCGTTTTTGGCGGTTCACTCTGTGTGAAAGGAATCTGAACAGGTTTAATCTTCTTTTTCAGTAGCTCATTTTGAATGGTTTCATCATCGGCACAATAGATGAAAAAATCATTTTCCCGCTGATTCTGAATGATGCGGAATTTGGAATCGGTGTATTCCTGCATGTTGTAATGGTACCGGTCAAGATGATCGGGCGTGATGTTGAGCAAAACAGAAATATCAGCCCTGAAATCAAACATTCCGTCAAGCTGAAAGCTGCTCAGCTCAATCACATACACATCATGTTTCTCTTCGGCCACCTGCCGGGCAAAACTCTTTCCCACATTCCCCGCCATGCCTGCATTCACTCCGGCATTTTTCAGAATAAAATAGGTGAGCAGCGTGGTGGTGGTTTTGCCGTTGCTCCCGGTGATGCAGATGGTTTTGGCGGTGTTGAACCTGCCGGCAAACTCAATTTCCGATATCACCGGAATTTTCCGGTTTTTAAGCTTCTGCACAATCGGAGCGCCATCGGGAATCCCCGGGCTTTTCACCACAATTTCCGCATTCAGTATTTTTTCTTCGGAATGCCTTTCTTCCTCAAATTCAAGGTTATATTCCGAAAGCGTATTCTTGTATTTTTCCTTGATTTTTCCAAAATCAGAAACAAAAACAGCATAGCCTTTCTGTTGCGCCAGAATTGCCGCACCAATCCCGCTTTCGCCCGCACCCAATATGACTATCTTGTTTTTCATTCTTTTTCTATCTGACTTTTAGCGTGAGTATTACGGTGATTACTGCCAGAATAATTCCCACAATCCAGAAACGGGCAACAATTTTTGCTTCATGTATCCCTTTTTTCTGAAAATGATGGTGTATCGGACTCATCAGAAACACCCTTCTGCCTTCGCCATATTTTCGCCTGGTATATTTAAACCAGCTCACCTGGATAATCACCGACAAATTTTCAATCAGGAAAATTCCACACAGCAGCGGAATTAAAATCTCCTTTCGGATAATTACTGAAAAAACCGCCAAAATTCCACCAAGGGCAAGGCTTCCGGTATCTCCCATAAACACCTGCGCCGGGTAGGAATTGTACCACAAAAACCCTACGGTGGCTCCGATGAATGCCGCCATAAACACACTGAGTTCCCCCACATTCGGAATATACATCAGGTTAAGGTATTCGGCATAAATGATGTTGCCGCTCACATAGGCCAGTATCCCCAACGTTGCGCCGCTGATGGCTGACGTGCCTGTTGCCAGCCCGTCAATGCCGTCGGTGAGGTTGGCTGCGTTGGACACGGCGGTGATTATAAAAATGATGGCCAGCGCATAAACTACCCATTTCAGCCACGATGCCGCATCGCCCGCCCATGACACCAACCACGCGTAATCAAACTCATTTTTCTTCACAAAAGGGATTGTGGTTTTGGTGGATTTGACATCCACCGCAACTTTTTGAAGCTTTTGCTTCCCGGTTAGCGGATCGGTTACGATTTCCTGCAAATCACTTCCCGAAGCGCTTTTGACGTTTTCATGCACCAGCACATCGTCGCTCAGAAACAGGGTGGCTGCCACAAACAGACCCAATGCCACCTGCCCGAAAATTTTGAATTTACCGGCAAGTCCCGCTTTATTTTTCTTGAAAACCTTGATGTAGTCATCGGCGAAACCGATAAGCCCCAGAAAAGCGGTGGTGATGAGCATCAGAAGGATATAGATATTGTCGAGCCGGGCAAACAGCAGGGTGGGAATGATGATGGCAAACAGAATGATGAGTCCGCCCATGGTTGGCGTCCCTTTTTTCTGTGCCTGCCCTTCCAGCCCTAAGTCGCGCACTTCTTCTCCAATCTGTTTCTGATGGAGCATGCGGATCATTTTTTTTCCGAAAGCCGTGGTGATGAACAGAGACAAAATAATAGCCGCACCGGAACGGAACGAAATGTACTGAAGCATCCCGATTCCGGGAATTTCAGTGTGTGCCAGCCATTCATATAAATAATAAAACATAACAGGTTACTTGTTAATCTTCAATACCAAAACATTTTTTTATCTCTTCCACATCGTCAAAATGATGTTTTACGCCGTTTATCTCCTGGTAATTCTCATGTCCTTTCCCGGCAACCAGAATAATATCCCCGGGCTGTGCCAGAAGTACGGCAGTTTTTATCGCTTCTCTCCGGTTTTCAATGGAAAGGGCTTTATTTTTACTGCGCGGATCAATACCAGCTTCCATGTCGCGGATGATTTGTGCAGGGTCTTCGGTTCGCGGATTATCGGAAGTGAGAATTACTTTATCGCTGCCCATGAGCGCTTCCTGCGCCATTTCAGGCCGCTTGGTTTTATCGCGGTCGCCGCCCGCTCCCACCACGGTGATAATTTGCTCGTTTTTGCTGCGGATGCCGTCAATGGCAGTCAACACATTTTTCAGTGCATCGGGAGTGTGGGCATAATCCACAATGGCAAGTTTACCGTCTGTGCTCCGGATGGTTTCAAACCGGCCCTTCACCGGCTCCAGATTGCTGATGTGTGTTAGCACTTCTTCCGGATCCTGCCCAAGGCTGACGGCAACCGCATAAACAGCCAGCAGGTTTGAAGCATTGAACTGCCCCACAAAACGAGTCCAGACCTCCTGCCCTTCAAAGCTCAGCAACATTCCGTTAAAATGGGTTTCGAGAATCCTGCAGCGGAAGTCTGCCATACTTTTGCCGGAATAGGTGATTTTCCGTGCTTTGGAATTCTGCACCATCACCGGCCCGTTTCTGTCGTCAATATTGGTCAGTGCAAATGCAGTGGCGGGCAGTTTGTCAAAAAAGGATTGCTTCGCGCGGATATATTCCGCAAAAGTTTTGTGGTAATCCAAGTGGTCGTGTGTGATATTGGTGAAAACCCCGCCGACAAACTCAATTCCTGCAATACGCTGCTGATGAATGGCATGTGAGCTCACTTCCATGAAACAGTAGCTGCATCCGGCATCAACCATCTCCTGCATTAGCTGCTGGATTTTCACGGCATCGGGAGTGGTTTGTGATGCGGTCTCTTCCTTGTCGTTAATCCTGTATGAAATTGTGGAAATCAGTCCTGTCTTATAGCCAAGTTCCCGGAAAAGACGGAACAGCAGGGTGGCAATACTGGTTTTTCCGTTGGTTCCCGTTACGCCGATCACTTTCATCTTCCGTGAAGGAAAATCATGGAAAGCTGATGCAAGAAGGCCTGTAGCCTTTGCCGCATCGGGCACTTTTACAAAGGTTACGCCTTCGGTCATTTCGGCGGGAAGCGCTTCGCAAATCACTGCAATGGCTCCATTTTGAACTGCAGCGGAAATAAACCGGTGTCCGTCGGTCTGAGTGCCGCGCTGAGCGACAAAAACAGCTCCGTTTTGAACTTTCCGGGAATCAAATTCAACCGATTTTACCTCCGCATCGGTTTTCCCGTGAAGTTCCGAATATTCAATATTTTTCAGCAGTTGCTCTAATTTCATTTCAACTCAGCGTTAAATAGACGTAAGACCCGCGGGAATAGCCCGATCCCGGCGGGATTGACTGTTCCTTCACTTTGCCCGTTCCTTTGATTTTTACCTGTAATCCGGCATTTTCCATGATGAAAACCGCATCGCTGGCGCCCATCCCCCGCACATCGGGAACTTTTCCCGAAGGGATTTCAACCGCCTGAAGCATCAGTTTGCCGTCGCTGTTTTTTATGGATGCCATCCCGGAACCTCCCTGCCCGTCAATATTTCCGATTTTCAGTTCGTGCGCCACCCGCAGAATATTTTCGGTTGTACCCTTTTTGATATCGGGCAAAACAGGAATTTCCGGTTCTTCCGTTTCTTCAACGGGATCATCAAAAAGATTGCTGGCGGCATAAACCCGTTCGGCGATTTCCTTGAAGACCGGCCCTGCGACCGAACCGCCATAGAACAGACCGCCCCGCGGATTATTTATGGTAACTATCAGTGAGTATTTTGGATTGTCTGCCGGAAAATAGCCTGCAAATGAAGCCAAGTACATCCCTTTTACATATCCGCCGGTGCCGGCGGAAATCTGTGCCGTTCCCGTTTTTCCGGCAAGTTTGAACCAGGGATTCTGCAATGACCGTCCGGTGCCAAATTCACAAACTCCTTCCAACATTTTTTGTGCTTTCCCGATGGTTTCGCGCGTGGTAATCATTGGATTCAGCACTTCCGTTTTATATTGCCTGATTAAAACACCGTTTTCCCTGATTTCACGCACCAGCCGGGGCTTGACCATGCGCCCGTTATTGGCCACTGCATTGTAGAAGGTCAAAATTTGCAGCGGTGTCATTTTCGATTCATAGCCATACGACATCCAGGCTAAAGTGGTGCCCCACCAATCGCTGTCGCCCGGATATTTGAAATACGGTTTTCCTTCGCCCTTCAACTCAAGCTCTAACGGTTTATTCAGTCCGAAGCCGTAAATACGGTCCACAAACTTTTCCGGATTTTTCTCATAAGCCTGTGTGATAATTTTGGCTACACCAACATTAGATGATTTCTCAAATATCTGTTTCACAGTCATTTCTCCATGGCCACCGGTGCGGTAATCGCTGTCGTAAATCGTGCGGTTGCGGTATTTCCAGACTCCGCTGCCGGTGTCATAGACTGTGCTTGTGTCGGTCAGGCCATCTTCCATCGCCGCCATCAGCGAAATGAGCTTAAAAGTAGAGCCCGGCTCGTAGCTTCCCTGGTTGCCCATGCCGTAGTTATAATTTTCCACATACCTTCCGTTTTCTCTTCCAAGGTTGGCAATGGCCTTGATTTCTCCGGTTTTCACCTCCATCAGAATGGCAGTTCCCCAGTCGGCTGAATGTTTTTCGAGATTCTGGAGCAGCGCGCTTTCAGCAATATCCTGAAGCTTGACATTTAGAGTGGTGATCACGTCCATCCCGTCCTGTGGTTCAATTTCAATCCGGGTGACCCACCTGCCCGACAGGTTTTCGCGATAGCTGATTCCCTCTTTTCCTTTGAGGTATTGCTCATAAGCGCCTTCAAGACCGGTGTAGCCGATGTTGCCGTGCACGCCCCCATAGGCGCCTTTGTTCAGGTCGCCGATAGTGCGCAGCGCCAGCGAACCCAACGGGGTAACCCTCAGGTTTTCCTGCTCAATGATCATCCCGCCGCCAAATCTTCCCCGCCGGAGAATGGGGAATTTTTTCACCTGCTGAAGCTCGTGGTAGTCTATTTTTCGCGGAGTGAGCATGAACCCGCGGTTGCCGTTTTTATAGGCGGTGTTCAGCCTCTGAATGTATTCCTGTTTTGAAGCGTTTTTAAAAAATGCAGAGAGATAGTGGGCCAGGGAATCGGATTCATTGCTGAATACCCGCCTGACCCCTTCGGAAGCCAGATCAATCCGGACAAAATATCCCGGAACCGATGTTGCCAGCACATTGCCGTCATCGGCACAGATATTTCCCCGGTTCGGCTCAATTCTCACCGTGTTTTCCTTCAGGTTTTTGGCAATCTTCTCCCAGCGGCTGTTGTCAATTTGCTGGATGGAAATCATTTTATAAATAACCACCAGTCCGAAAATGAACAGCAGAAGATAAATGATGGCAATTCGTGTTACTATGGATCTCCTGATTTCCATGGTTATTTATTTTTTTTGACCACAATTTTCCGGGGCGGACGAATGGGAAATACCAGTTCTATGCCTGATTTTTCCACCAGTTCGGCAACTTCCGACGGACGGCTGGCATCCATCAACCGGGCCGACAGGGTTATGGATTCGGAACGCAATTCATCAAGCTGGTTCTGTACGACCTCAATCTGCCTGATGGTCCGTTCAGACCAGTTGCGGTTGGTAATGAGCCCCAATGCAAAAATGGCAATCAGCCCGATAAAGGGCAACTGCCGGGTAAAACGCTCATCGGTGAGAATCGTACCGCCTAAAAATGATTTTACTCCGGGTCTCTTTTTATTTTTTTGTGTTTCTGTTTTCATGTCATACTTTTTCGGCTATTCGCAGTTTGGCGCTCCTTGCGCGCGCATTCCGTTCAATTTCCTCCTGTCCGGGAACAATCACTTTCCGGTTCACCGGACGAAACGGACTCGTAATATTTCCATAGAAATCTTTTTCAACCCGGCCTTCAAAGTTTCCTGTTTTCAGGAAATTTTTACACAGGCGGTCTTCCAGGCTGTGGTATGTGATAACTGCCAGTCTTCCGCCGGGTTTCAACATTTCTCCGGCAGCAGTTAAAAACTCTTTGAGGGCTTCCAGTTCGTCGTTCACTTCGATGCGCAATGCCTGAAAAACCTGAGCCAGGTATTTCGTTTCATATTTTGGATTGGCACATCCGGATGCAATTTCCTTCAGTTGACCGGTTGATGAAATGGGGCGCACTGCCCTTGCACGGATAATTTCCGAAACCAGCCGGCGCGCATTCCTGATTTCACCATACATCCTGAAAACAAACAGCAGCTTTTCTTCATCGTATCTATTGACAATCTGTGCTGCATCAACCCGGCTGTTCCGGTTCATCCGCATATCCAGTTTTTCGTCGAAACGAAAGGAAAAACCGCGCTCGGCAACATCAAAATCATGCGATGAAACCCCCAGATCGGCAAAAACTGCATCAATCGGGTCCGCGCTGAAATACCTCAGGAAATTTTTCAGGTAGCGGAAATTGTGCCGGATAAAAAAAAGCCGGTCATCTTTGATAATATTCCCGGCTGCATTTTCATCCTGATCGAAAGCATAGAGTTTTCCGCCGGATATTTTCTGCAGGATCAGCCGTGAGTGGCCGCCCCCTCCGTAAGTGGCGTCAACCACCTGCGCTCCCGGAAAAAGATTCAGTCCCTGAATGCTTTCTTCCGTCATCACCGGTATGTGGTACGGAACCGTCATCTATTCCGCTGTTTTATTTTTCCTTTTTTCTTTAAACCGCTGTGCAAAAGCAGCTTTATCCATGCGCTGCGTTTCATAAACAGCACTGTCCCAAATCCGGATGGAACGCCCCATGCCAATCAGACGCACATTTTTCTTTAGTTTTCCATAGCCGGAATATTCGGCAGGAATATTTATCCGTCCGTTGGCAGCCATGCCGACTTTGATGAAATTCTCGTAGAAAAACTGAAGGAATGCATCGTCCTCTTCATCAAAGGGATCAAGTGTGCTTTTAAATGCTGCCACCCGGTCTTTCCAGAAAGCCTCCGGGTAAATATCCAGGCAATCCCTAAACAGATTCCGCTCAATCACGAGCGGTTCAAAGGCCATATCGCCCATCTCCTTTTTGAACGCCGCCGGAAGCACAATGCGCCCTTTGTCGTCGATGGTTGCGTTATATGTTCCTGTGAATTCTGTCATTTTTTTAATTTTGTCAAATAAATCAACGGTAAAAGTATAAATAAATTCCAATTTATTCCACTTCGTTCCACTTTATTCCACATGATTACATGCAGTTTTTGTTGAAAAATTGTTGATCTCTTGTTGAAAAACATATGAAATCAGATTCTGACAAAATGTAATATCCTGATATATAACAAAATAGAATTGTTATATCTGTTTTTCAACAACGGTTAATAACTCGATAAAAAAATAGTGAAAGTGTTTACTGATAATGACTTAAAAGTGTACGACGTGTTGTTTGAGTTTGTTCTGACGAGCTTACTTTAACTTAAAAAATCAGGCAAACCAGCCAACTGGTTCATCCATCCATCCGATGATTTGAAATCATCGGATGAACTTGGCACATAAGGCTTTCGTATTTCTTCACATTTTCAAAAAGTACATTATTTCAAAAAAATCAGGGAAAAATGCCTCCGGTTAGCGATTCATTTTAATTTTGTAAAATATTTCATCAAAAACATTGTCGTGGAAGAAGTAGAAAAAATTCCTTTTAAACCAATTAACATTCGCGAAGTATTTGCATCAAAAAATCCAACACTGGCAAAGTTGATTCCCGGTTTCATTTATCGCTACATCGACCGGATTCTGCACATTGAGTATTTCAATGATTTTCTCAGCCGCAACAGGGGACTTAACGGAATTGAGTTTGCCAGCCAGTCAGTGGACGATTTTCAGGTAAGGCGATTTCTTCACGGAGCCGAAAACATACCCGGCTCAGGCCGGTTTATCTTCGCCAGCAACCACCCGTTAGGCGGTTTTGACGGCTTGCTGCTGTTAAAAACAGTAGATGAAAAACTGGGCAATCCAAAATTCCTGACCAATGACATTCTGTTGAATATTCCCCAGCTGCGCGATGTTTTTGTTCCGGTCAACAAGCACGGCGGGCACAGCAGGGAGGCGGCAAAAATCCTTTCCGAAACTTATGAATCCGATGCGCAGATATTGATTTTTCCATCAGGATTGGCCTCCAGAAAAATAAAAGGTGAAATTATGGATCTGGAATGGAAAAAGCATTTTATCACCAAGTCTGTTCAGTATAAGCGCGATGTGATTCCCGTTTTTGTGAAAGGACAAAATACCAATCGTTTTTACAGGATTGCCCGCTGGAGAAAATTTTTCAGAATACCATGGAATCTGGAGATGTTTTTACTGCCCGATGAAACCTACCGCCACAGGAATACGGATGTCCATATTTATTTCGGAAAACCTATTTCATACACTTTTTTTGACAAGTCAAAAACACATAATCAATGGGCTGAATGGGTTAAGGAACAGGTGTATCTGTTACCAAATCAGTTAAAGAAAGTGAAATAAGGAACAGGAGAACTTCCCATTATGAGCTTTTTATTAGTTTTGCTGTTTATTTACATTGAAAAAAGTATGTGGAATTTTATTCCTGAAGCGAACAATTGTTAGAACAATGTGTGGGTTTCGCTTTATGCAACAGATGTAAAAATTTTAATGGAAGGAAAAAATCAAGGAATGAAAGCAATAGTAGCGCCACTCCCCAAAGAACAAATAATTGCCGAGCTTACACCCGACAAGCTACTGCGCAAAACAAACAAAGGGGACAATGAGATTTATGTGGTCACACACAACGATTCTCCTGCTGTTATGCATGAAATTGGAAGATTGCGCGAAATAACATTCAGAAACGCAGGCGGGGGAACACAAAAAGAGATTGACATTGACTATTATGATACTGCTGAATATCCATACAAACAACTGATTGTCTGGGATCCGGAAGCCAGGGAGATTTTGGGCGGTTACCGCTACATGCTCTGCTCTGAAGTGCCTTCGGGTAAAAATGGTGAAGTTCAGATGGCAACTGCCAAATTGTTCAGGCTCTCAGATCAGTTTGTGAATGAATATCTTCCGAATACGCTGGAATTGGGCAGATCATTTGTTCAGCCGGTTTATCAGTCCAGCAAAGCGGGAGCCAAGGCGCTTTTTGCCCTGGACAATTTATGGGACGGGCTGGGGGCGCTCACTGTTGAACATCCCGAAATCAAGTATTTTTTTGGGAAAATAACCATGTACCAGCATTTTCATAATGGCGCACGGAACCTGATTCAGTATTTTTTCAAAAAATATTTCCGGGACAAGGATAAACTGGTTTATCCGAAAGAACCGGTGGAATTTGATTACGATGAAAAAGAGATGAAATCGCTTTTCAACGGGAATGATTATAAGGAAAACTACCGTATCCTGATTCAAACGGTACGCCAGTTGGGAGAAAATGTTCCGCCGCTGATTAATGCTTACATGAACCTCTCACCGTCCATGAAAACCTTTGGCACCGCTCTGAATGAAAGTTTTGGCGGAGTACTGGAAACCGGGATTATTGTTACCATTAAGGATATTTATCAGGTTAAATACGATCGCCACATCGAAACTTATATTCAGAACAAAAACGGAAACGGAAACGACGCACAGATGGATTCCATTTGATTTTCAGTTCAATTTCAGTGGCGCTGCAAATTTTCGCACATCTTCACCAGTAATTTCCTTATCGCATAAGATAATCAGCCGTTCAATTACATTCCGAAACTCCCGGATATTGCCCGTCCAGTTGATTTTCTGCAATTCGGCGATAGCGTCGTCCGTAATCACTTTCTCAGGCATTCCGTATTCGTTGCAAACCAGCGTAACAAAATAGGATGCCAGCAGCGGAATATCATCCAGCCGCTCATTCAGCGACGGAACATGGATAAGAATAACGCTGAGCCGGTGATATAAGTCCTCACGAAACCTGCCCTCCTCAATCTCTTTTGAAATGTTTTTATTGGTTGCCGCCACAATGCGTACATCCACTTTAATTTGCTTGTCTCCCCCCACCCTCGTTATCACATTCTCCTGCAGTGCGCGCAGCACCTTAGCCTGGGCTGACAGGCTCATGTCTCCAATCTCATCAAGAAAAAGCGTGCCGCCGTTTGCCTGCTCAAATTTTCCTGTCCGTTGTTTGATCGCCGAAGTAAATGAGCCTTTTTCGTGCCCGAAAAGCTCACTTTCAATCAATTCCGAAGGAATAGCCGCACAGTTGACTTCCACAAAAGGCCCTTGCGCGCGGTGGCTTTGTTCGTGAATCCGGCGGGCAACCAGTTCCTTGCCTGTTCCGTTTGCCCCGGTTATCAAAACACGCGCATCGGTAGGCGCCACGCGGTCAGCCATTTCAATGATCTTCACAATAGCCTGAGATTCTCCGATGATTTCAAATTTTTTGCTGACCTTCTTTTTCAGGATTTTTGTTTCGTTCACCAGGGTTGATTTATCCATGGCGTTGCGGATGGTGATGAGCAAACGGTTTAAATCGAGCGGCTTCTCAATGAAATCATAGGCGCCTTTTTTTATTGATTCCACGGCGGTGTCAATATTCCCATGACCGGAAATCATAACCACCGGAGAATCGGGTGCAATTTCATTGAGCTGTCCGAGCGTTTCAATCCCATCCATACCGGGCATTTTTATGTCGCAAAGAATGATATCATACTCTTTCTGTTTCACCATTTCCAGCCCTTTTATTCCGTCTTCGGCAAGATCAACTTCATATTTTTCATACTCCAGAATATCTTTCAACGTGTTTCGGATGCTTCTTTCATCATCAATCACAAGAATTTTTGACATGATTTTTATTTTTTATTCAATGGCACAATAAATTTTCTTCTTCAGATTTCGATTTTTCACAAATATAAAAAGAAAAGGGCAGCTCATCAGCCACCCTTAAAATGTTAACCCCCAAACACACAAGCAATACAGAATGTATTGCCTGGCAAATTTAAAAAATCCTTTCCCAAATGCAAAGGAAATCTCTCTTATTCTTTCAAAAACTTAAAAATTGCAGCACAACGCAAAATAGATGAGTGCGGCAAAGGCTGCTCCTGCAATGGGACCAAAAACCGGAATCCACGAATATTGCCAGTCGGTGTCATCCTTGTCGGGGATGGGCAACAGGGCATGAACAATGCGTGGTCCCAGATCACGTGCAGGGTTGATGGCGTAGCCTGTTGTTCCGCCCAAACTCAGTCCGATTGCAAATACCACCAGCGCCACGGGTAAAGCGCCCAAAGCGCCTAATCCGACTTTTTCGCTGCCAAAACTTTCATACGAGATTTGCGGAATGGTGATAAGCAGCACAGCCAGCACCAGCACAAAGGTTCCGATAAACTCAGAAAAGAAATTGTTTTTGAAATTTCGGATGGCTGGGAAGGTACAAAAACACGCCTTTTTTATATCGGGAGTCTTTGTTATTTTGAAATGATCCCTGAAAAGGACGTACACCACAAACGCACCCAACATCGCGCCTAACATTTGTGCTGCAATGAATGGCACCACTTTCACCCACTCAAACAATCCGCTGAATGCAAGGCCTAAGGTAACCGCCGGATTGATGTGTGCGCCGCTGATGTCGGCGGTGATCAATACGGCAACAAACACGGCCATAGCCCATCCGGTGGTGATGACAATCCATCCGCCGCCAAAACTCTTTGTTTTATCAAGATTCACATTGGCAACAACGCCATTGCCTAATATCATCAGCACAAAAGTGCCTAAAAATTCACCCCAAAATTCAACCATAAACTTTCAGTTTTAAATTTTTGAACTTCAATTTTTGAACTTTCAATATGTTATTAAAGGTATATTGTCCGGAAATGATAATATCGAAAAAAACGTATGATTTTCCTGCTTCTGTTTATTCGTGGGATTCATACCATGCTTTGCTGCGCTCCACCGCTTTTTTC
>CAZVAD010000011.1:0-5539 GCA_964624645.1 uncultured Mariniphaga sp. | reverse complement strand
TTCTGTTTATTCGTGGGATTCATACCATGCTTTGCTGCGCTCCACCGCTTTTTTCCAGCGGGCAATGACTTTTTGAAATTCCTCCCGGTCTTCTGCCGGCAAAAATTTCCGGTCAACCTGCCATTGCTTGCTGACTTCTTCCTGATTTTTCCAGAAACCGGTAGATAAGCCTGCAAGATATGCCGCGCCAAGAGCAGTGGTTTCAGTGATTTTTGGCCTGACGACCACCGTATTGACACTGTCAGCCTGAATCTGCATCAGCAGATTATTTACCGCCGCCCCTCCGTCAACCCGGAGCTCATCCACAGCAATTCCCGAATCGCCAGCCATGGTTTCAATCACTTCCATGGATTGCAGTGCAATCGCTTCAAGCGCTGCGCGTGCAATGTGCGCCTTTCCGGTTCCGCGGCTCAGTCCGATGATGGTTCCGGTAGCATACTGATCCCAGTGCGGAGCGCCAAGACCTACAAATCCGGGAACGAATGACACGCCTCCACTGTCGTTCACCTGCAATGCAAGCGCCTCAATGTCAGCAGAGGATTCAATAATTCCCAATTCATCGCGCAGCCATTGCACCACGGCTCCGGCAACAAAAATGCTTCCCTCAAGCGCATAGGTGGTTTTGCCGTCAATCTGCCAGGCTATGGTAGTGAGCAGGTTATGTTTGGACACAATGGGCTTGCTGCCGGTGTTCATCATTGCAAAACAGCCGGTTCCGTAGGTGTTTTTCACCATTCCCTCCTTAATGCACATTTGCCCGAACAGCGCCGCCTGCTGGTCGCCGGCAATGCCTGAAACTGGAATTTCAGCGTCTAACAATTCCTGAACTGTCTTCCCGTAAATTTCACTGCTTTGCCTGACTTCCGGGAGTATTGCCTTTGGTACGCCCAAAATGCCGAGCAATTCCTCGTCCCAGCTCAGGGTGTGTATATTAAAAAGTAGTGTGCGGCTGGCATTGGAGACATCGGTGATGTGCAGCTTTCCTCCGGTCAGTTTCCAGACTAACCACGTGTCAACGGTTCCGAATGCCAGTTTACCTGCATTGGCCAGTTCACGCGCTCCGGGTACATGGTCCAGAATCCATTTGATTTTTGTTCCGGAAAAATAGGCGTCAACTACCAATCCGGTTTTTTCGGAAAAGGTTTTTTCATGTCCTCCGGCTCTCAGCTCATCGCAAATGCCTGCTGTGCGGCGGTCCTGCCACACAATGGCGTTGTAAACCGGCTCGCCGGTTTCACGGTTCCACAGCAAGGTAGTCTCGCGCTGATTTGTAATGCCAATTCCGGCAATTTCCGAAGGATTGATGCCATTCTCACCGATTACGTTGCGTGCAACTTCCAGCTGTGTTTCCCAAATGGCCTGCGGACTGTGTTCCACCCAACCCGGGCGCGGATAAATCTGCTCAAATTCCTTTTGCGACGTATTCACAATTTCACCTGAATGGTTGAACAGGATAGCCCTGTTGCTTGTGGTTCCGGAGTCAAGTGCAAGAATGTATTTTTGCATGTTTTTGATTTATTTTAAGAATTTGAAGCCCTGAAAATACAATAATTCCGGGAAAATGAAATATAATTCCAAATAAAATCAGGTTTTGCAAAAATTTTCCGGGGTGAAAAATATGATGGATTTGGATTATGACCGCATTTCCTTATAGGTGTTGATCAGCCCGTTGGTGGATGCATCATGGGAAGTAACCACCTGGTCATCTTCCAGTTCAGGCAGGATGGCGCTGGCCAGTTCCTTTCCCAACTGCACGCCCCACTGGTCAAAACTGTAGATATTCCAGATTATTCCCTGCACAAAAATTTTGTGTTCGTACATTGCAATCAGTGCGCCCAACGTGCGGGGAGTTATCTTTTTAACCAGGATTGAATTGGTCGGCACATTTCCGGGAAAGACCTTGAAAGGTGCAAGTGCGGCAATTTCATCATCGGTTTTGCCTTCATCTTTCAATGCGGCAATGACCTGTTCTTCGGTTTTGCCATCCATCAGCGCCTGAGTTTGTGCAAAAAAGTTGGCCAACAGTTTTTGGTGATGGTCGCCAATCGGGTTGTGGCTGATGGCCGGTGCGATAAAGTCGCAGGGAATCAGCTTAGTGCCC
The DNA here is from genome assembly GCA_964624645.1 of uncultured Mariniphaga sp. Lineage (GTDB taxonomy): Bacteria > Bacteroidota > Bacteroidia > Bacteroidales > Prolixibacteraceae > Mariniphaga. The sequence goes on along the minus strand of CAZVAD010000011.1, from coordinate 3,438 downwards.
TGGTGAATGAGCTGATAGAACGCATGCTGCCCGTTAGTGCCGGGTTCGCCCCAGATAACCGGTCCGGTCTGGTAATCCACCTCATTTCCATTGCGGTCAACAAATTTGCCGTTGCTTTCCATGTTTCCCTGCTGAAAATAGGCGGCAAACCGGTGCATGTACTGATCATAGGGCAAAATAGCCTCGGTTTCGGCGCCGTAAAAATTGTTGTACCAGATTCCGGCAAGCGCCAGAATCACCGGGATATTTTCATTGAACGGGGTATTCCGAAAATGGTTGTCCATGGCATGTGCCCCTTCAAGAAGCCTGGTGAAGTTTTCAAAACCGATTCCAAGCGAAATGGACAGGCCGATTGCCGACCACAGGGAATAGCGCCCGCCCACCCAGTTCCAGAAACGGAACATCTGTGCCGGATTGATACCAAACCGGATCACCTCCTGTTCATTGGTGGACACCGCAACGAAATGGTTTTTGACCTGTTTTTCATCGTCGGCAGCTTCCAGAAACCAGTTCCGGGCGGTGGCGGCATTGGTCATGGTCTCCTGCGTGGTGAATGTTTTGGAAGTTACAATAAACAATGTGGTTTCCGGGCTGACTTTTTTCAGCACCTCGGCAATGTGTGTTCCGTCAACATTGGAGACAAAATGCAGATTCAGATGATTCTTGTAAGGTTTCAGCGCTTCGGTAACCATCAGCGGACCCAAATCGGAGCCGCCGATACCAATATTTACAATGTCGGTGATGGATTTGCCGGTATAGCCTTTCCATTGCCCGGAAATCACCCGCTCCGAAAAATCTTTCATCTGCTCCAGCACGGCATTCACTCCGGGCATAACATCCTCCCCATCAGCAAGTATGGGATTGTTGCTGCGATTTCGCAAAGCCACGTGCAGCACGGCGCGATTTTCCGTTGCATTAATTTTATCCCCCGAAAACATGCTTTCAACGGCTTTTTTCAAATCACAGGCTTCTGCCAGTTCAATCAGCAACGCACGAACCTTGTCGTCAATGAGATTTTTGGAAAAATCTACAAGAATGTCTTCAAAACGGATGGAATATTTCAAAAAGCGATTCGGATCGTTTTCAAAAAGCTCTGTCAAATGGGTCTCTTCAAATTCAAAAAAATAATTCTCAAGCTTTTCCCACGCTTTTGTAGTTGTCGGATCTGTTTTCGGTAACATTTTACTATTTTTTGATGGTTTCAAAAATCAGGTCATAAAATTTCAAACAGTGATTTCACCGCATGGCAAAAATGCGGCGAAATACACCTGCAAAGATAATTTTTTACTGAAAAATAAGTGTGCTTTCCAAACTCAGTCCGAAAAACAGACAGATTTATCTGTACGTGTTTTTATTACAATCCAGGCAAATTGCATCATGTTGCAACCAACACATGGAAAATGAAAAATGTTTCTTCGCTCTTATGCGCTCAGCATCACTTCCATATCTGCATCAACACTGGTGATTCCGGCAATGTTGAAGTTCTTCACCAGCACGTTCAGAACGTTTGGTGAGATAAACGCCGGAAGCGTTGGGCCAAGATGGATGTTTTTCACGCCAAGCGAGAGCAGCGCCAGCAAAACAATCACCGCTTTTTGTTCATACCATGCAATGTTGTAGGCAATGGGCAGGTCATTCACATCGTCCAGGCCAAAGGCGTCCTTCAGGGCAAGTGCAATTTTTACCAGGGAATAACTGTCGTTGCACTGGCCGGCATCCAGAACCCGGGGAATTCCGTTGATATCGCCCAACGGCAGTTTATTGTAACGGTATTTGGCACATCCTGCGGTGAGAATTACCGTATCGCCGGGCAGTTTTTGAGCAAATTCGGTATAATAATTCCGGGAGCCCATGCGCCCGTCGCAACCGCCCATCACAAAAAATTTGCGGATTGCGCCTGATTTCACCGCATCAACCACATTGTCAGCCAGTGCAATCACCTGATGGTGAGCAAATCCTCCGATGATTTCACCGGTTTCAATCTCTTTTGGCGGAGCACATTTTTTGGCATGTTCAATGAGTGCTGAAAAATCTTTGGGCTGTCCGTTTTTTCTGTCCGGGATATGTATGAACCCATCAAAACCCGACGAACCGGTGGTGTAAACCCTGTCTGCATAAGTTGAACTCCTTCTTGGCGGAACAATGCAGTTGGTTGTGAAGAGAACCACGCCATTGAAATTTTCAAAGTCTTCGGTCTGTTGCCACCACGCACTGCCATAATTCCCCACAAAGTGGCTGTATTTTTTGAATGCCGGGTAATAATTTGCAGGCAGCATTTCACTGTGGGTATAAACATCCACGCCGGTTCCTTCGGTTTGTTTCAGCAGCTCCTCCATGTCTTTCAGGTCATGCCCGCTGATGAGTATTCCGGGATTGTTGCGCACGCCGATATTCACCTTTGTGATTTCGGGATTTCCATAGCTGGAAGTATTCGCCTTATCGAGCAGCGCCATCACCTGCACTCCGTATTGCCCTGTTTCCAATACCAGCGCGGTGAGTTCTTCAGCAGAAAGCGAATCATCGGTTGTGGCAACCAGTGCACGCTGCATGAAACTGTAAATTTCATTTTCCTCATAGCCGAGATTCCATGCATGTTCAGCATAGGCGGCCATTCCTTTCAATCCGTAAATGGTGAGTTCGCGAAGCGAGCGGACATCCTCATTTTCAGTAGCCAGAACGCCCACTTCAACGGATTTTTCATCCATTTCCGCTTCGGTTTTTCCGGTCCAGAATGCACCATCAAAAGTAATGTCATCAATTTCCCCTCCGGCTGCAATCAGCTGTTTTTTAACAATATCCCGCAATTCGTATGCTTTCAGAATTTGTGAAATAAAACGGCTCCGGTCAAAATTTGCATTGGTAATCGTCATAAACAGGCTCTCCACAATGAAAAAATTGACTTCCGGATTCTCGACGCCAAGCGCCCTCAACCGGACTGTAAAGTGGGAAATTCCTTTGCACAGGTGCATCAGCAAATCCTGCAGATTGGCAACATCAAAAGTTTTTCCGCAGGTGCCTTTCACAACACAACCTTCGTTTTTGGCTGTCTCCTGGCATTGATAACAAAACATTTTATACATGATATTCAATTTTAATTGTTGATCTTTTTCGGGAAATACAAAAATAACAGGCATATCCCATGAAATTTGTACCCAAAGTTACAATTAATAGTATTGCCTACTGAATATTCCCTGCCAGATTTTAAAAAAGTGCAGAATAAAAGTCCATTTTTGCACCGGTTCCTATTTATGCAAAAAAGTCATCCGATGGATAACTCCGAAAATCTTTCCCTGCATTAGTTGGCTATTACCTTACTCATCAGAAATTCACCGGACGACTGGCAACCGGAATTTTTCCTTTTTATAACTGCTGTTTTAACCAACATTTCGTAGTTTTGTTAGGTTGGACTTCATTCATAAGGAAGTGGCCGCAAAACAT